>JAAYKP010000042.1 GCA_012522335.1 Bacillota bacterium | reverse complement strand
TAAACCAGGCCTACCGCCTTGCCCAGCCAGCGGCCTAAAAGTGTTTGGCTGTACTGGAAAATTGTTTGTCCCGGGTGTTTGCGTCCCAGCCAATAGACCAGGGACAGGGTAACCACTCCCCATAATGTTCCCAGCAGGACGGCCAGCCAGGCATTTTGTCCCAGTTGTTTGACGGTGAAAGAGGGAACCAGCAGGATCGATGTGGCATTTAAAGCGATAACCAACAGTTCCCCGGCCTGACGGGGGGAGATCTTACCCTTCTCCAGCATCCTGCTCTGACGTTTGCTCATGTGCTAGTTCACGCTCCTCAAATGGTGTTGTCGGTGCCCAAATATTCATCGCCTGCCGCCGCTGCTGCTGCAGATTTAGTAAGCGTGGGCGGAAAGTGTAAAGCCACCAGGGTGGACGAATGAGCGTTTTTACCATGTCATCGGCAGTGCCATGAACCAGCGGTGTCAGGTAGGGAACGCCAAAGGACTGTAAGCCTGCTAAATGAATAAGAATGATAATCAAACCAAAAATTACGCCGTATAAGCCCATGACCGCACCTAAAATAATTAAAGGAAAGCGTAAAATTCGTAAGGATATGGAAGCATTAAAGGCCGGAATGGCAAAAGTAGAGATGGCAGTAGCGGCTACAACTATCACCATACCGGGAGAAACAAGTCCGGCACGAATGGCAGCATCGCCGATGACTAACCCACCGACAATACTGACAGCCTGACCGACTGTTTTCGGCAGGCGCACACCGGCTTCACGCAGTACCTCAAAGGTGCTTTCCATGAGCAGCGCTTCCGCCAGAGCCGGGAAAGGAATCCCCTCCCGGGCTGCCGCAATATTTAACAGCAGGGAGGTGGGCAGCATCTCCTGGTGAAAGTTAATTACAGCTACATAGGAGGCAGGTAAAATTAAGGCAATATTCAGAGCAAAAAGCCGCAGCAGCTGCAGGAAGGTTGCAACAAAGGGTCTTTCATAAAAATCTTCAGAGGCTTGGAGAAACTGGAAGAAGCTGGTGGGGATAATCAGCATAAAGGGCGTATTGTCTGTCATCACCAGTATGCGTCCTTCTAAAATTGCTGCCGCTGCCTTATCTACACGTTCAGTATGTTCTATTTGGGGAAAGATGGAGAAAGGTACATCTTCAATATATTCTTCGATATAGCCGGATTCTAAAATGGCATCGGTGTCAATGGCAGCTATTCTTCGCCTTACTTCGGCCAGTGTATCCATGTTGACAATGTCATTGATATAGACCAGATTGATATCGGTAGCCGTCCGCCTGCCGGCTTTCATCGTCTCAATGCGTAAATTTTCATTTTTAATCCGTCTGCGCAGCAGTGAAGTGTTAATGCGCATAGTTTCTGTAAAGCCTTCGCGGGGGCCGCGTACAGCAGCTTCGGTTACCGGCTCATCTACTGAGCGTTTTTCCCACATACGGGTGCCAAAAATAAGGATACGCTGTTCACCATCAATGAAGAGCGCTGTATCTCCGGATAGTACCATTTTTATAGCCTGTGTGAGATTGGAAACTTGAGAAAGCTCACTGGCCGTGGCGACATGTTTTTTTATCAGCTCGAAGGCATTGTCGGCAGTTATTTTTTCCGCATAATCATGAGCAATGGTGCCGGAAAGAATGGGCTGGATAATATTATCGTTAATCAATTTTTTATCGACCAGCCCGTCAATAAAAAGCAGGGCCAACTTGACGCGATCTCTGCTGGTATTAAACTCACGGATAACTACATCATTGCTTTCTCCGAGACGCTTTTTAATCAGTGCCAGCCGCTCAGACAAAACAGGTGTATCATCATTTTCCGGCTTCTGGGCAGCTTCTTCCTTATCTGTCTGCGGAGGAAGAGACTGTTTTTTGCGAATCAGTATTTTTTTTAAAAATGTAAATGCGTTGGCCATAGTACCTCCGTCAGCAAAACTAGTACTAGTTAGAATATCTGTCAAAGAAGAAGTTTTTATCCCTCAACAAAAGCGAGTAAAATATATAGGGCAGGAAAACAGCGTCTGAACACGAATATACTAAGCAGGGATGCTGCACAGCTGATGATAAACATAAGCTGTTTTTCCATGCTGTTGTCAGCTTTTGTTTTTTAGACTGCCCTTTTGGGAGCTGCTTTATCAGTATTTGCTGTTTAACATTTAACATTGTGATTATGCTGTTAGTCTGTAAGAAAGCACAATAAACCTGTCTGCAGGAATAAACAGCCGGCTGTTTTTAGTCGGCGCAGATGAAGTTGGAGGAATGATGAAAAAGGTTGTGATTTATACTGATGGCGCTTGTTCCGGCAATCCGGGACCGGGGGGTTATGGCGCGGTGCTGCTGTACGGCAAACACCGCAAGGAAATTTCCGGCGGAGAAAAAGCAACCACCAACCAGCGTATGGAGCTTTTGGCTGCCGTGGCCGCTTTAGAGGAGCTGAAAGAACCTTGTCAGGTTGAACTGTATAGTGACAGTGCTTATTTAGTTAATGCTTTTAATCAGCGTTGGTATGTGAAATGGCAGCAAAATGGCTGGTTGAACAGTAAAAAAGAGCCGGTACAGAATCGTGATTTATGGACAAAACTTTTGGCTTTAGCCGAAAAACACCGGATAGAATGGATTAAAGTAAAGGGACATGCTGATGACGAATTAAATAATCGCTGTGATCAGCTGGCACGTGCGGCTATTCCCCGTCCTTAGTGTATATGAGCATAGTTGTGGTAATAAATTCTGCGGGAACATTTCTGGTCATTTCCCGTCTATGCTGTTAAGGGTTAGGGACGGAGAGTCTCGCTCGATTTGTGAGGGGGCTGAAAAATGAGAAAAAAACAGTTGTTAAGTCTCTTCTTTGTCATATTCCTGCTGCTGGCCGGCTGCAGTGCCGGCAAAAGAACTGCAGATGCAGGGTATGGTGAGGGAGGCCTGGCGGCTCCGTCTGCTCCGACCGATTCCCGGGAGGATGTCCAAAATGAGCTGCCGGCAGAAGACGACAGTATGGGCGGGACGGAGCAGAAGTTGATCCGTACGGCCAGTGTGGTTCTCGATGTGGAAGGATTGGAGGAAGCTATTGAAGCCATTACCGTAACTGTGACAGGTGTAGACGGCTTTCTGGCCAAATCAAATGTTTATGGTGCTGCGGAAAACCGTACGGCTGAGCTGACCGTGCGCTTACCGGCGCAGCATTTAGATGCAGTGCTGAAGGAAATAAAACAAGTCGGTAAAGTACAGCGGAGCAGTACAGGCAGCAATGATGTAACGATGCAGTATATAGATTTGGAAGCACGTATCCGCAATTTGCAACGGCAGGAAGAACGATTGCTGGATGTTTTGTCGCAGGCCTCGACAGTGGAGGATATTTTGCGTGTCGAACAGGAATTGGCCCGGATCCGTGGTGAACTGGAAGCACGTACTGCGGAATTCCGCTACCTGAAAGACCGCGTTGATTATGCTACGGTAGATATTTTTCTGCATGAAACTACTACTGCCAGCAGTACCATTACCGCAACCGGCCTGAAGGGTGTTTGGCAGCGCGGCCGCAGCGGTTTTGTCAAGTCTGTCAATGCCATGCTCACAGGTTTAGGCAGTTTTTTCGTCTTTCTTTTAACTTCGCTGCCCTATTTGCTGCTCTTTAGTTTAATCGGGGCGCCCATGTATGTACTGGTGCGTAAGTTCAGGGATCAACGCGGCAGCTCCTAATCTTTCATACTGAAGGAGGAGTTGATGATGGCACTGCTGCCGCTGCTGGTATTGGCCTTTGCCGCCGGCATTGCCTTGGCTGATAAATTTTCCTTTTCCTACCGGGGGCTGCTGCTCCTGCTGCTCGCAGCGCTGGCTGCAGGCATAATTATACCTAACAAAAAGAAGCACGCTGCTGCGGTGCTTCTTTTGCTCTTTCTGGGGCAGGGCATGCTTGCTTACCAACTGGCTGAGCGTGCCCTGAAGCAGCCTTTAGCGCCCCTGTGGAATGTGGAAGCAGAATATCTGGGCTATGTGCAGGATGTGCTGAGCAGTAACGCGGAGAAAATACAGTTTGACTTTTATCTGGAAGAGGCTGTGCTGTCCGGGCAGCAAAGACTGCCGGTGGGAGCTTTAATTCGCGTCAGTGTTTATCGGTCCTCCTTCCGACCATTTTACGGCCAGCCGCTCAAACTGCATGGAGTGATCAAAGCAGCGCCGGGTCAGCGCAATCCCGGCGGTTTTAATTATGCTGATTATCTGGAGACGAAAAATGTTAGTGGGGTTATGACGGCAGCTCCACGGCAGATTACAGTCTTAACCGGTAATAAGGGTAAGCCGCTCATGACCTTTTTTGCCCGGGTGAGAGCTAAAGCTCTGGCCTTACTGCAGCGTTTTTTACCGCCGGAGGAGGCCCAGCTGGCAGCAGGTTTTATTTTCGGTCAAACGGAAAACATTACTGAAGAGCTGTTAACTGCTTATCAGCGTTTAGGTTTAGCGCACCTTTTGGCAGTCTCCGGCTTACATGTAGGTTTTGTCACCTCTTTGATCCTGTTTTTGTTTATGCGGCTGGGCAGACCTTTACTGTCATACTCAGCGGCCGCTCTCTTTATTCTGGTTTACGTTTTTTTAACCGGCGGCCAGCCACCGGTTTGGCGGGCGGCACTTACTGCTTTGATAACTCTTGCGGCCAAGCAGTATGGACGGGAAAGTGAGGGTCTGCAGACGCTGTCACTGGCGGCACTGCTGCTGCTTTATTTTCGTCCCCTGTGGCTTTTTAGTCTCTCTTTCCAGTTATCTTTTGCTGCCGCCGCCGGCATTCTGCTGCTGGCGCCGCGTCTGCAGGCCTCTCTTAAATGGTGTCCTCAATTTCTTGCTTCTCCTTTATCAGTCAGTATGGCGGCTCTGCTGGGGGTGCTGCCGCTGCAGGCGGCACACTTTGGCTATTTTTCCTTCTATACCATACCGCTGAACTTGCTCTGCGTACCTGTAGTTGGTTTGGTGGTTATGCTGGGTTTGCTGGGCATTCTTGTCGGTCTGGTCAGTGCGGTACTGGCTGCTCCCATTATTACCATGACTTTACCCCTGCTCTTGTTACTGACTCGCCTGCCGCCTTTTTGTCTGCGTTTACCGGCCGCGGCTCTTTATCTGTCTGCCGTACATCCTCTTTGGTGGTTGCTGTATGGGATGGTGCTCCTGCTGCTGCTGACAAAAGATAAGGTGCGGCTGCAGACCGGTAAGAAGTTGCTGCTTTTGCTGCTGCTGGGCTGTTTGCTTTATGCGGCAAGCCTGCCCTGCACTTTCCCCAGGCAGCTGACGGTTACTTTTCTCGATGTCGGACAAGGTTTGGCTGTACATATCAGTACACCGGCCGGGCAGCATTTGTTAGTAGATGCCGGTGGAGGCAATTTTGCTGCCGGGGAGCAGGTTGTGCTGCCCTATTTAAGGGCTAAAGGTGTATCCAGTTTAGCCGCGGTGATCCTGACGCATCCCCATGATGACCATTATGGCGGTCTGCCGGCAGTCCTGTCAGCTTTGCCGGTTCAGCTTTTTCTGAGTAACGGTGAAGAGGATAATGCCGCAGCATTTTCGGACCTACTGGCTATACTGGAGGAAAGGGACATCGCCTGCAGCAGTGTAAGTGCCGGTTATCGGCTGATTATTGATAATGTGGAGATTAAGGTACTTTCACCACCGGCTCAACGTTTTAGCGGTACTGCCGATGACGTAAATAATAGTTCCCTGGTGCTCAGCCTCAGCTATGGCGATTTTAGCCTGCTGCTAACGGGCGATGCGGAGTCTGCTGCTCTCAACGAGCTGATAAAAAAATACCAGGGCAGACTGAGGGCCGATGTCCTGCAGGTGCCGCATCATGGCAGCCGCAATGCTCTTTCTGCTGCCCTGCTGCGTGCAGCAGCGGCGCGGGCAGCCGTTATCTCAGTCGGCAGCAATCCCTTTGGGCACCCCCATGCTGAAACTCTGCGGCTGCTGGCTGAAAATAAGCTGGCTGTTTACCGCACTGATTTACATGGGGCCATTACTATAGTCAGTGATGGGAAAAAGTGGACAATTGCTGCCTATACTGCGCCCTAGCGATAAAGTCCGCCCCGTCAGGATAATTTCATAGATTAAACAGTCTTGGACATAATAGCGAACAGAAAGGAGCTCATTCTGGAGGGATTTCTGTGCGAGTCTTAATGTTTTCCTGGGAATACCCACCGCGGGTGATAGGAGGTCTGGCGCGTCATGTGGCTGAGTTAAGTATGGCGCTGCAGGCAGAAAATACACAGGTAGATGTAATCACTATTGATGAGGAGGGCACTGCAGCGGAAGCAGAAATCATCCACGGGGTGCGTGTGTGGCGCATACGCCCCTACCACCTTGTGCCCAGGGACTTTATCTCCGGCATTTTACAGTATAATTTAGCGATGCTGGAAAAAACACTGGCTTTAGTCCGGCAGGGTGAAGATTATGACTTAATCCATGCTCATGACTGGCTGGCGGCTTACGCCGCCCGGGCAGTAAAACATGCTTTAAAAAAGCCCCTTGTTGCCACCATTCATGCTACTGAATATGGGCGCAACCGTGGTTTACATACGGAAGAACAACGTTACATCAGTGATGTGGAATGGTGGCTTACCTATGAGGCCTGGCAGGTTATCTGCTGCAGCCATTATATGCGCGCCGAACTGCAGAGAATATTCCACCTGCCTGAGGACAAAATTGCCGTTATTCCCAATGGTGTAGATCCACAGCAGCTGCTGACAGCACCTCTGACAGCGGCAGAGCGGGCACAATATGCTGCTGCTGATGAAAAAATCGTTTTCTTTATTGGCCGTTTAGTGCAGGAAAAAGGTGTACATATCCTGCTGGAAGCGGTGCCCCATGTTTTGGCGGCAATACCAAAAACAAAGTTTGTGATTGCCGGCAGAGGTCCGGCCTGGGATGCCCTGCACCGTCAAGCCAGGAAAATGGGTATTGAACAGCATTTATATTTTACCGGTTATATTGATGATGCTACACGTAATAAACTATACAAAGCGGCAGCGGCAGCTGTTTTCCCCAGTCTTTACGAACCCTTTGGTATTGTAGCCCTGGAGGCAATGGCAGCTTCAGTACCGGTTGTAGTTTCGGCTACGGGCGGGCTGGCAGATATTGTTGACCATGGTGTTACCGGTTTAAAATGTTATCCGGATAATGCTCTGTCCTTGGCAGAGCAGCTAATTACCATCTTACAGAAGCCGCGTTTTGCCCAACAGCTGGCAGAGCAGGCGCGACAAAAAGTGCACAAGGAGTTTGCCTGGCAGGAAATAGCCAAGCAGACTCGCAGTATATACCTGAAAGTACTGACCGATTATCAGCAGAGCGACTGGCAGACAGCAGCTTGTACACAGCCAGCAAAATGATCTGCCTCAATTGGTACAGTAATTAGCGGCAGTTAAGTTGAGGGGGGAAGTAGATGAAGGCAATTATCATGGCCGGTGGTGAAGGTTCACGTCTGCGGCCGCTGACATGTGGCCGGCCTAAACCTATGGTGCCGCTCATCGACCGGCCGCTGATGGAACATATAGTGGCTTTACTGCAGCGGCAGGGTTTAACTGAGATTGGCGTAACCTTACAGTATTTACCGTGGCAGATAAAAAACCATTTTAGAGACGGGCGGGAGTTCGGCGTAGACATGCGCTATTTTATTGAGCATTCGCCCTTAGGCACAGCAGGCAGTGTGAAGAATGCTGCTTCTTTTTTAGATGATACTTTTCTGGTGATCAGTGGTGATGCCCTGACCGATTTTGACCTGCAGCAGGCTATTGAGTTTCATCGGCAAAAGGGTGGACTGGCTACACTGGTATTGACTACAGTGGAAAAACCGCTGGAGTATGGAGTAGTTATCACCAATGCAGACGGGCAGATAACACAGTTTCTGGAAAAACCCGGTTGGGGTGAAGTTTTTAGTGATACCGTTAATACAGGCATTTATATTTTAGAGCCTGAAATACTTAAGTTTATTCCTGCCGCTGCCAAATTCGATTTCTCCCGGGATCTCTTCCCGCTGCTCATGGCAAAAGGTTATCCTTTATATGGTTTTGTCGCGGCTGGCTACTGGTGTGACATCGGCAATTTACAGCAGTACCATCAGGCCCATCTTGACATGCTCTCCGGTAAGGTAGATATCAAGCTGCAGACCCGGGAGACAGCGCCCGGCATTTATGTCGGTGAGGATGTGGTGATTGAACCGGGAGTCCGCCTCGAAGCTCCTGTCTTCATCGGCAGTGGAGCCCGTCTTAGGGAGGGAGCGGTGGTAGCGGACGCATCTGTAATTGGCTCGTATACAGAAGTGGACGCCTATGCTTCTGTTAAACGCAGTCTGATTTGGCGTAACAGCTACCTGGCGCCGCATACGGAAATTCGTGGTGCCATCATTGGTGATTGTGTACAGGTCCGACAGGGCTCTGCGCTGTTTGAAGGTGTGGTTGTAGGAGATCATTCGGTTTTAGAAGAACATTGTACCATTAAACCCCGTGTCAAAATCTGGCCGCATAAACGGATAGCGAGCGGCAGTATAGTTGCGGAAAGCATTGTCTGGGGCACAAAGCCAGTACAAAGTTTATTTGGTAATGACGGTATCACAGGTATTGTCAATTTAGAAATCACACCGGAACTGGTAGCCAAAGTGGCTGCAGCTTATGGTTCCCTTGTGGGTGAAGGCAGCCAGGTAGTAGTAAGCAGCGATGACTGGAAAGCTTCCAGAATGTTAAAAGCGGCGGCGCTGGCGGGACTGCTCTCCGCCGGTGTGCAGGTCTATGATCTGGATGTCTCCGTTACACCTATAACCCGCCAGGCTGTTAAACAGCTGCGGGTTAAAGGCGGTATTCATGTACAGTTGTCACAGGATGTTAACACTAAAACACGACTGCAGTTTTTTGATGACGCCGGTTTACCACTGACTAAAAGTTGGGAACGAAAAATAGAGCAGACCTATTACCGTGAAGATTTTAAACGGATTAAAGGTTTGGCTGTAGGTGAGAGTATTAATTTTGCACAATATGCAGATTCTTACCGTGACAGTTTGCTGCAGAGTCTGGAGCTGTCAGTTTTTGCTAAGCAAAGGCGGAAAATACTATTAGCCTATCCTACGCCTTGGCTGTATACATATCTTCTGCCGGTACTGCAGCATCTAAACTGTGAAGTTATTACTCTCTCTGCTGCCGGAGGAGAGCCGCTCACGCTGCAGATGCTGCAGCAGCAGTTTAGTAATGCAGCTGCGGCAGTACAGCGCCTGCAGGCCGATTTAGGTGTGCTGATGGACGGTAACGCGGAAAAACTGGTACTGTTTACGCCGGCAGGACGGGTTATTACCGATGAGCTGTTTAGGGCGTTAATTGCGATGATTATTTTTCACAGCCGCCGCGGCAGCACCATGGCCGTACCCGTTACTGCGCCGGCAGTAATTGATAAAATAGCTGCCGTGTATCAAGGCAGGGTTATGCGGACTAAAACGGCGCCGCGCTCCTTGATGGAGGCACTGGCTGCTGAGGGCGGCAGTCAAAAATATGATCCCTTCACCCTCAGCTTTGATGCCATTGCCGCCCTTTTAAAAATTCTCGAGTATTTAGCTGCTGAGGAGACAGATTTAACGGCACTGGTTGACAAGATTCCCCCTTTTTATCTGCACCAGTGTGAAGTGGAATGTTCCTGGGAAGCCAAAGGTGCTGTGATGCGTCGTTTGATTGAGGAAACACGAGGGAAGGAAGTAGAATTATTAGATGGGGTGAAAGTAAAACATCCCCAAGGCTGGGCCTTAGTGCTGCCTGACTCTGAAAAACCTGTCTACCGGATTTTTAGTGAAGGTTATAGCGCGGAAGCTGCAGAAGAACTGACAGATTTTTATGTGCAGAGAATAAAACAATATCAAGGCGAGTTGGGCAAATGAAAAATCAGGGCAT
>JAAYKP010000041.1 GCA_012522335.1 Bacillota bacterium | reverse complement strand
TTTAAACTCCCTTCTGGCCATCGTCAAGTCCCCTTTCTCTCCATGTTAATTAGCACTCTTCTTGTTAGAGTGCTAATTATTTAATTAGCATACTTTTTGAGCATTGTCAACGTATGCTGCAGCCGGTTAGGCAGGCTTTTAAGACTTTTATTCTGCAGGAATTAGTTGATTTCCTTAACTGCTGACTGTATTATAACTATGGATAAGATTTAGTAGACTGCTGCTTTACTTTGCAGGCAGGAAAGGCTGTACAGGAAGTAATTAAGCGAGGGCAAACAAATGTATATACTGGAAATATCACACCTAACAAAATCTTTCGCAAAACACCAGGTCTTAAAAAATGTATCGCTGCAGGTGCCCCGTGGTCAGGTGTTTGGTTTTTTAGGACCTAATGGAGCCGGGAAAACTACTTTAATCAGGGTTGTCCTTGGCTTAATACGCCCTGAGCAGGGTACTGTGCTGCTTGCCGGCTATAATACACGCACTGAATTTAAAAAAGCAATTGCCAAAGTAGGGGCAGTAGTAGAAACGCCAAAATTCTTTGACGCGCTCTCCGGTTATCAGAATTTAATACTGGTAAAAAATCTGCATCGGCATGTTACTGCTGCCAGAATTCAGGAGGTTTTAGAATTAACCGGTCTGACTGAGCGCGCAGATGATAAAGTAGCCACTTACTCTTTAGGAATGAAACAAAGGCTGGGTATTGCCCGGGCTTTAGTAAATTATCCCGAACTTATTTTTTTAGATGAACCGATGAACGGACTCGACCCCCAGGGTATTATTGAGGTACGTGCCTTAATCCAGGCACTACGACGCCAGGGAATAACTGTATTTATTACCAGTCACCTGTTACATGAAGTGGAGCAGGTTTGTGATCAGATAGCCATAATTCAGAACGGCGCAATTATCACACAAGGTCGTTTAGATGAACTGCTGCGGCAGGAAACAGAGGTGGTAGAAATCTATACTTCGCAGCCGGCTGCGGCTGCCGAAAGGCTGCAAAAAGTATCTTACGTTAAGAAGTGTTCAGTCTGTGAAGACAGATTACTGGTGGAGATAGAGAAGGGTGCTTCTGCCGCCTTGAACCGGCTGCTGGTAACAGACAATTTACAAGTAAACTACCTCATTCCCAGAAAACATTCTCTGGAAGAATTTTTTATCGAACTGGCATACGGAGGCAGGAGATCATGATGGGATTAATTAAAAATGAATGGCTGAAACTGCTGCAGAATAAAAAGTTTTATGCATTATTGCTGTTTCTGCTGCTGCTTTATCTGTTACCGGTGTTAATGACTGTACTGGTCAGAATCAACACCTATAATGGTCAGGTTTATCCGCTGACGGTGTTTGGTGTGGCTGCATCTTTTGCGCTGCCGCTCTTTTTAATTGTGTTCGTTGCAGAAATCATTACTGATGAATACCTCTCCGGAACACTTTCCCTGACTTTGCTGCATCCGGTTACACGCCGGCAGGTTCTGACAGCCAAAGTTATTTTCATTTATTCGGTGATTTTACTGTTATTAGTCTTTTGTTTAGGGTTAGGATATTTAATCGGTACAGTTATTTTTGGCTGGGGTACGGATTTTATGGCCCGTGGTCTGACCTACTCGGTGTCAGAAGGTATTTTTATCACGGTAACCGCCTATCTTAGCGCCAGTTTACCTTTATTGGCATTTAGTTTACTTGTGTTGTTTTTGGCTTTATTGCTGCAGAGTGGGGCTGCCGTTGTAGGCATGTCTGCAGGACTGTTATTCTTATTAACCATACTGCAGCTGCTGGCAGAAGAGTTAAGTCCTGTCCTGATTAATACTTATTTTAATACCCTGCCCATCGTTCTCGATTATCTGAACAACCCTGGTGGTTTAACTTTTCGCCTGCTGTTTGTCTTTTGCTTTGCTTTGCTTTTTTATTGCTTGGCACTGTTTGTGTTTACCCGCCGGGATATGGTTTATTAAACTGTCTGCGGATGTAATTGTTTATTAACACAAGTAGAATTTTTGTTTACTATACTGTGAATAAGAGTGCAGCATTAGTGCCACAAGCAGGAGCTGCAGTAGATACTTAACTTTGTTGAGCAGACATTAACAGGAAGGGCAGCTCTTTTAAAAAAGAGATGGGGGTAGAATAAATGGCTAAAGTGGTTGTAGAAGCAGGTGTTTGCGGTTTTGTCACCACCATTGAGGCAGTGCCGCAAGAAGGTTATCAGTTGAAATTAACGATTGATACACCATGTCCCAGTTTGCAGCCTTTAGCAGCGGAATTGACTGCTGTTGACGGGCGGAAAGTTTGTTTTGCCCAAATCGGTGACTCGGAAATCTTTGCTGCGGCACGTAAATACTGCAGACATGCTGCCTGTCCGGTGCCGACAGCAATCCACAAAGCAGCTGAAGTTGCCTGTAACTTTGCTTTGCCGAAAGATGTCAGAATGACCATCACCAAAGAATAAGGCAGAGAAGAACCGGTTCCTGCGAACCGGTTCTTTTTTTTCGCCGTTAACTGTCTTTCCCCGGAAAAAATACTTTACAATAAGTCAATCCTATATTACAATGGCAATATAATATATGAATATGTGTTCATATGTGAGGTGAAAATCGGTGGATGCAGCTGACAGCTGTCAGGAACAATGCAGGCATGAGGAAAGTATAAATAAGGTTAAAGAGAAGGCCTTAAATACAGCCGAAGTTTTGGCGTTATCAGAAATATTTAAAGCCATGGGTGATCCTACCCGTATTCGTATTCTATATGCTTTACTGCAAAGTGAATTATGTGTCTGTGATCTGGTTGAAGTACTGGAAATGTCACAATCTGCTGTTTCACATCAATTAAGGATTTTACGCAACCTCCGCCTGGTGAAGTTTCGCAGGGATGGTAAAAATGTTTTTTATTCACTTGATGATGAGCATATTATTAATTTTTTTGCTGAAGGATTAGCTCATATACGCCATTCATAAAACAAATGAGGGATAGCATGCTGAACAGAAAAGAATACAGACTGGAAGGGCTTGATTGTGCAAATTGTGCTGTAAGAATGGAAACAAAGCTTAAAAATTTGGCCGGGGTGACTAATGCCTCCGTCAATTTTGGTACAAGTACGATGGTAATCGAGTCTGATCAACCAGATTTGCATGAGATAGAAAGGGAAGCAAAAAGAATAATCCGGGAGATTGAACCCGGGATTGTGATAGAGGAGCAGACTAAACAGCAAGGTGCAGCAAACTCATTTCTACTGCTTGGTCTCTCCTGCGCCGGCTGCTCAAGTAAGATAGAGGCTGCGATAAAAGCGCTGCCGGAGGTAGAAAGTGCCGCCCTAGATTTTGTCGGCAGGCGGTTAACCGTTAATCTGCGCGGCACAGCTTATTTGCAGGCCGTAGAAGAAAGTATAAAAGAAATTGTCAGGCAGTTTGAGCCAAGTGTAGTGGTGAAAAGAGAGGCTAGGGAAGCGGCAGCTGAACATGCGGTGTACGAAGCTCCGGACCGCAGTAAATATTTCTTTATGGCCGGTGGTGCTCTGCTTTATTTTGCCGTTTTGCTGCTGCAGCTAAGGCCCGCCGTGGAAGTTATTATTTTCCTGCTCAGCTATCTTTTAATCGGGGGCGAAGTGGTGGTGCGCGCCGTGCGCAATCTGCTGCGCGGACAATTATTTGATGAAAACTTTTTAATGACCATTGCGACCATCGGGGCTTTTGCCATTCAAGAGTACCCTGAGGCGGTAGCAGTGATGCTGTTTTATCAAATCGGTGAATTCTTTCAAGATCTGGCAGTTGACCGCTCCCGCCGCTCCATTCAGGCACTGCTGGACATCAGGCCGGATTATGCCAATCTGAAACAAGGTGAACAGGTAATGCAGGTGCCTCCGCAGCAGGTGGCAGTTGGTGAAAGCATTATCATCAAACCGGGCGAAAGGGTACCTTTAGACGGCAGAATTGTGGCAGGACAATCAGTCATGGATACCTCCGCCCTCACAGGAGAAGCACTGCCCCGTACTGTACAGGCAGGTGATGTGGTGTTAAGCGGTTTTATTAACAACGGCGGCGTTTTGGAAGTAGAAGTAACACAAACTTTTGCTGAATCTACAGTAGCAAAAATCCTTGATCTTGTGCAAAATGCCGGTAGTAGAAAAGCGCCGACGGAAAACTTTATCACCAAATTTGCTCGTTTTTACACGCCGGCTGTGGTAATGATTGCAGCCGCCCTGGCTGTAATTCCGCCCCTGATTTTGCCGCAGGCAGCTTTTTCCGCCTGGCTGTATAGGGCACTTGTCTTTCTGGTGGTGTCCTGTCCCTGTGCTTTAGTCGTTTCTATTCCTTTAGGTTTTTTTGGCGGTATTGGCGGCGCTTCACGCAGCGGTATTTTAATTAAAGGCGGTAATTACCTGGAGGCGCTAAATGATGTGGAGACAGTGGTGTTTGATAAGACCGGAACGTTAACGAAAGGAACATTTAAAGTTATCTCTGTTGTGCCTGCCGCCGGGGTAACGGAGACGGAGCTGCTTGAAGCCGCGGCTATAGCTGAAACTTATTCCAATCATCCCATTGCCAAATCTATTGTGCAGGCCTACGGAGAAGAAGTAACGCCGGACCGCATAACTTCCTTTGAAGAAATAGCCGGACATGGCAGCAGAGTTGTCAGCGGTGGACGCACAATTCTTGCCGGCAACAGTAAATTAATGGCACAGGCGGAGATAGAATATCAGGTGCCGGATCAGGCCGGAACTGTAGTTTATGTAGCCGTTGATGGTCGTTACGCCGGTTCTCTGATAATCGCGGATGAGATAAAAGGGGACAGTGCTGCGACCATGAAGCAGCTAAAAAAATTGGGCGTAAAAAAATTAGTCATGTTAACAGGTGATAATCAGCAGGTGGCAGCAGCCGTCGCTGAACAACTACAGCTGGATGCTTATTATGCTGAACTCCTGCCGCAGGATAAAGTTGGACGCCTGGAAGAGCTTTATGCTGCTAAAGGACGCGGCAAGCTGATTTTTGTTGGGGATGGCATAAATGATGCGCCTGTCTTGGCCCGGGCTGATGTGGGAGTAGCCATGGGCGGATTAGGGTCAGATGCAGCCATAGAGGCTGCCGATGTGGTGCTGATGACTGATGAGCCATCTAAACTTGTGACAGCTATCAAGATCGCCAGGCGTACCAGAACAATCGTCTGGCAAAATATAATCTTGGCCTTAACTGTGAAAGGTATCGTTTTAGCTTTAGGTGCCGGCGGTATTGCCACTTTATGGGAGGCCGTTTTTGCGGATGTGGGCGTAGCCCTGCTGGCAATCCTTAACGCTCTGCGTGTTTTACGACTGCCGGAGGCATAAATTCTGCTTAAATCCCAATTAGCAGGAGCTGAAATCATTTTTTGAAAATTTGAATTGTCGGCTAAAACATGTTAAAATATGAGAAGTTAGCAAGAAGTATGAGGTGCGGGATGCACAAAGTGTTTTTTAACTAAGTAATTCAATAGATTTCTTAAACTGCTGCTTTACTACCAAGAGGGAGTAGTATGCACTTTTTGAGAGATGATAGTTAAAAAACACCGATCAAAAGGCTTATTACTGAAAACTGTAAATTTATAAGCTTAACGTCAGACTGCTGCAGCCTAACACAGAGGTGTTTGCTGCAGCATTTTTATATATTTCTACTTTATCGTTCTTGACTATCGTCTCAGATTAGTGCAGGTGTAAGGAGATGAGACTATGCAATTACATTTTTCTGCTTTGACGAAAAGTTATCAGGGGAAAGCTGTTTTTCAGCAGCTTTCCGGCATTATTGGCGAAGGGGATAAAATCGGCCTCATTGGGGCAAACGGTATTGGTAAAACTACTTTACTAAAACTACTGGCGGGAGAAGAGGAAGCTGATTCAGGTGTAGTCAGATATTTACCGTCAGCGGCAAAAGTACTTTATCTTGAGCAATATCCCACATACCCGGCAAAAACTACCGTCTTTGAGGTGCTGCTCTCAGCTGCGGTGGAGTATCAGGAAAAAGAGGATTGTCAACTGCTGGTACAAGAGGCTTTACGGCAGGTTGGCCTGACACAGGAAAAGTGGCAGCAGCAGGCTCTGCAGTTAAGCGGCGGTGAAAAAACAAAATTAGCCCTTGCACGTTTGCTGTTCAGTGATTTCGATATGTTAATTTTAGATGAACCTACAAACCATTTAGATCTGCACGGCCAGGCGTGGCTGGAAGAGTACCTGCAGGAACTTACTCAACCACTCTTAGTTATCTCCCACAATCGGTATTTTCTTGATCGAACCGTAAATACAATCTGGGAATTAACAGCGCTTGGCCTTGAAGTCTATCCTGGTAATTATTCAGCTTATTGTAAGCAGAAGGCAATGGCCCAAAAGCAGCTGCAGCGGGAATACGAGAAGCAGCAGCAGCGCATTCAGCATTTACAGAAAGTAATTAGTGAAAAAAAAGATTGGTATGGCAGCGCTCATCGGGCAGCCGGGCAAAATGATTTTTACCGCAGTAAGGCCAAAAAACATGCCAGGGTGCTAAAAGCTAAAGAAAAAGAGCTGGCAAGAATTGAAAGGGATAAAGTATCTAAACCGCAGCGAACTGTTTCGCCTGCTTTTGAGATAATTAACAAAAAGCTGTTATCGCACAAGATGCCGCCGCTGTTAGTAGAAGGAAATAACATCAGTAAGCGATACGGCGAGCGTAGCATCTTAAGTAATCTCAGCTTTACCATCAAACGCGGCGACAGGATAGCGGTGATTGGTGAAAATGGTGCAGGTAAAACTACCCTCCTCAGAATAATTAGTAGGTTAGAAGCAGTGGAAGAAGGAACTGTCAGAGTCAGCCCTGCCGTAAAAATTGGTTACTTTGCCCAGGAGCTTAGTAATTTGAAGTGGGAGGCCACTGTTCTTGACAATGTCGTAACTGACGAGTACACAACTGCCGAAGTAAGATTACTGTTAGCTTGTCTGCTTTTTCGCGGTGATGACGTCTTCAAAAAAGTAGCTGCTTTAAGTCTGGGTGAAAAAGGACGGGTTGCCTTTGCCAAACTAATCCTTTCCGGTGCAAATTTGCTGGTTTTAGACGAGCTAACAAATTATATGGATATCCAGACTAAAGAGAAAGTTGAAACCGTACTGGCAGATTACCAAGGCAGCATGATCTTTGTTTCACACGACCGCTATTTTATTGAAAAGTTGGCAAACAGAATTTTTTTGCTGGAAAAGCAAAAGCTGCAGTGTTATGAGGGGGATTATCAATACTTTTTGGCAAAACGGCGACAACAGCATACTGAAACTAAAGTTGGCAGCAATTATCAGCAAGTTAAAGATAAAATCAGATGTTTAGAATATGAAATCGCGCTTTTGAGCGGTCAGCTTGCGGCAGCAATAGATGAACAGGAAAAAGAGCAGCTGGAGGCCAAATTTTTAAACTGCGCACGGGAACTTGCTGTGCAAAAAAAACTATTAGAAAGTTAAGCATCAGCACCAGGCAGTCTGAAAATGACTGCCTGGTGCTGATTGCTGCATTGGGAAATATTAATAAATAATTAATAGCGTATAATATGTTTGGAATAATATTGACAGGATAAATGCCAAATGATATAAATTAAATTGTAATGAATTTAAATATGTAATCAATACAATGTTCTCCTGGAAGAAGGTGAGCCATGGATTATATCGAGGCGGCGCAGGCGCTGCTGCAGGAGAAGGGAGTAAGGGCTTCAACAATTAGAATTAATGTCCTGGCATATTTGTTGTCGCACCCGACGCATCCGACGGTAGAGCATATTTATCAAGCGCTACGCAAATCAATGCTGACATTGTCGAAAACAACTATCTATAACACCTTGGATTTATTTCAACAGCAAAATTTGGTCAGAGTGATCAATATTGATGAAAAAGAAATGCGCTATGATGCAAATACTACAGAACATGGCCATTTTCAATGCCAGGAATGTAAAGCAATAACTGATTTTACTATCCGGTGCAGCACGCCAGATTTACCTGGTTTTCAAATAGCAACAAGAAATATTTATTATCGTGGTATCTGTGCTGAATGCCAAACAAAAAAGGAGGAACTATTAAATGAAAAGTCTAACGGGAACTAAAACAGCAGTCAATTTACTTAAAGCTTTTGCCGGAGAGTCACAGGCGCGCAATCGCTACACTTATTACGCCTCCATTGCCGATAAAGAAGGCTACAAGCAGATGAGAAACATTTTTATTGAGACGGCAGACAATGAAAAAGAACACGCCAAAAGACTGTGGAAATACCTATTGGCAGGTCTTGATGAACTACCGTCCTTTATAGAAATAGATGCCACTTTTCCGGTAGCACAAGGTGATACACTGGCTAACCTGAAAGCAGCTGCCGATGGTGAAAATGAAGAGTGGTCAGAGTTGTACCCGGCTTTTGCTAAAGTGGCAGAGGAAGAAGGATTTCCCGAAATTGCCGCCACCTTCCGCGCCATTGCCGAGTCGGAGAAGGCGCACGAAGCGCGGTTTAAAAAATTGGCAGCAAACATTGAAAACGACACTGTATTTAAGAAAGCTGAAACAGTACGCTGGAAGTGCGGTAATTGCGGCTATATTCATGAAGGACCGGAAGCTCCTGAAGAATGTCCGGCCTGCATTCATCCACAGGGTCACTTCGAGGTATTTGTGGAAACATACTAGCAGTAAAAAGTCACTCGAGTTTACAACTCGAGTGACTTTTGCTTTTCCCAAACAATAAAATGTAGCAATCATTTGTCACTTTGTGTAAAGCAGTTCACCGGACGGTCGGGTCAGCAGGCAAAAAGAGGAGGCTTTACTGTAGTATAGCAATTGTTACGTCCGGCAGTACAATCATGATGACAGCAGGCAGTGCTGAAAAACAGTACAGCAGGTGCACGTGCCGGAGCAGCTGCGCATATTATGCTCTAGAATTAAAGTCAGTGTAATATGTTTGTATTAACCAAAGTTAAAATTTCAGGAAAAGCAGGTGGTAGATTTGCAGGTATTATTACTGTCGATCATGGCAAAAAGCGGGGTTTTTACCCATGTTAGGGATCTGTCAGTATCCTTGCGAAAGGCCGGCGTAAAACCTATTTTAGGCTTAATTAATAGCGAAAAAGCAAAAAAAGCTTTTAAAATACAGGAAAAAGATTTTGTGCAGATGGAAAAAATGCTGCAGGGTATGAATATACCATATTTCCTGTATGAAAATGAGAACGACTTAAAGCAGCAAATAATCGGCAAACAGCTGGAAATAGTACATGCCCATTCACCAATGGTGATGTCAACGGCAGGCAGAATAGCCAATGAGCTAAATATCCCCTACGTGATTACCCTGCATGGTGTATTGGCTTGGAATAAGCTTTATCCGCGCAATATGAAAAAAGCGACAAAAATAATCGCCATTGGACCGGAAGTGGCAAAATCAGCAGGAGAAAGTAATCAGCATAAAACAACCATTATTTATAACGGGGTGGATCTTGAGCGCTTTTACCCTGCCGGGGATTTTGAGTGCAGGGAAAATCCGCTGCGCATTCTTTGGTTAGGCAGAACCAGGGGGGCTGCCGCCCAAGGAGCTGAATGTCTTACCAGAGCCATACGTCTACTGCAGCAGCAGGGACTGCAGTTGGAAACAAAAGCACTGGGTTTTGCCGGTGACGCCAAAATTGAGGTTATGAAAACTTATGGTTGGGTATTTGACCCAGTGCCATATTTACAATGGGGACACCTGGTCTTTGCCCGCGGCCGTGCCCTACGTGAAGCCATGGCCTGCGGTAGTGCCGGGTTTTTGCTTGCCGAGGGTTATGGCGGCAGAGTGAGGGAAGATTGGTTCGGTAACGGCAGGATGCCGCAATTAAGCGGAGCCAATAAGCATGGCGCGCAAAAGTTAAATGTTTTTCAGATAGCCGATGACATCTTATATTTTTATCAACATCGTGAGGAGCTGGCAGAGGCCAGAAAAGAGGCCAGGAGAATTGCAGAATGTTATTTTGACGTAAGGTTCATGGCTGAGCGGACCTGTCAAGTGTATGCTGAAGCTTTAAAGTCTTTTAAATAAAACTAACCACCGTGATTATTTGTGACAAGAGCAAAAATAATAAAGATGTAAATGTGCTGCAGTTTCTGATAATAAGCGGCAAAAACCTTACTAAGACAGCTTAGGAAGCTTTTTGCCGCTTAATCTAAGATTAAAAAGTCTTTTTTTTTGGCAGGTAAGTTTAACCCAGATGTCGAAAATATTTACTATAGAAGCCGTGCTAAACTAAATGTCTTTTACATGACCTTGTGAAATTCTGGACAAGATGTTTTTGTATTGCTTCTGAGGATTTTAACACAATAAGAACATCTATATGTGAAGGAGGAATTACAGTGTCTTTATTTGACTTAATTTATGCAGGTTCCAATGCTGCTCTGGGTTTGGCTGAACAGGCAGTTAACGAAGCCATAGCCCAAAAGGGTGAGGAACAGAAAGTAGCCTTCCCCGATACCGCATATTCTTTACCGATTATCTACGCAGCCACTGGGAACAAGATTACTACTTTAGCTGAATTACAAGGCGCACTTGCTGTTGTAAAAAGTTTGATTGTAGAAGAAGAAGATTTGGAAAAAGCTTTAAATGCCGGTTTGGCTACAGCTGCCTCGGCGGAGATAATTGAAGCTGTTAAGTATGTGCTGCAGGAAGACCCATATGCGGAGGAGCCAGGCATTGGTTTTGTCCCCGATCCTGTGATCCGCTCTTTAGGTGTGCCCTTAGTATCAGGCGACATCCCCGGTATCGCTGTGGTGATCGGTGAAGCGGCAGAACCGGCAAGCGTTGTGGAGATTGTTAAGGATTATCAAACTAAGGGTATCCTGACCTTTTTAGTCGGTAAGGTGATTGATCAGGTTATCGCTGGGGGCGTTAAAGTTGGCTTGGAGTTTAGGGTAATCCCTCTTGGTTATGGTGTTACTGCTGTTATCCATGCAGTTTCTGTAGCGGTCAGGGCTGCTTTCATCTTTGGCGCTCTGCAGGCCGGTGATCTGGCTGCCCTTTTAACTTATACGAAAGAAAGAGTTCCGGCCTTTGTTAATACTTTTGGTCCTCTCAATGAAGTTGTAGTTTCCGCCGGCGCCGGCGCCATTGCCCTCGGTTTCCCTGTAATTGCTGATACTGAGGTGCCGGAAGTACCTGGTGCTTTAATAGCTGAAACAAATCATAAACAGACAGTAAAAACTTCTTTGGAAGCCAGAGGTATCAAAATTAAAGTTACAGAAATCCCGATCCCTGTAGCCTTTGCTGCCGCTTTTGAAGGAGAAAGAATAAGAAGAGACGCTGTTTATGCAGAATTCGGCAGCAAGAGAAGTAAGGCCTGGGAGCTTGTCCGCATGAAAGAGTTAGCGGAAATTGAAGATCATAAAATAGAGTTAATTGGTCCGGACATTGATGAACTGGAACCACCGGTTTATTTGCCCCTTGCTGTCATTGTTGATGTGGCAGGCAAAAATATGGAGCTGGATTTCGAGCCTGTTCTGGAAAGAAGGATTCACTACTATCTCAATTATATAGAAGGTGTTATGCATATTGGGCAGAGGAATATTGCCTGGGTGCGTATCAGCAAAGAATCTTTCGCCAAAGGTTTACGCTTAAAACATTTAGGCGAAGCTCTCTATCATATGATGCTTGACGAATTTGGCTCGGTAGTGGACAGATGTCAGGTGACAATTATAACTGACAAAGACAAAGTGCTGGAACTGGAACAATCTGTAGCGCTGCCGCGTTATAATGCCAGGGATGAACGGTTAGCTAACCTTACAGATGAAAGTGTTGATACCTTCTATTCCTGCATTCTTTGTCAATCCTTTGCCCCGGCCCATGTTTGTATTGTCACTCCTGAGAGATTAGGTTTATGTGGTGCTGTTAGCTGGCTGGATGCTAAAGCCACAAAAGAGTTAAATCCCTCCGGACCTTGTCAGGCCGTACCAAAAGAAGGTTTGGAAGATGGCGTTAAAGGGGTCTGGTCAGCCGTTAATGAGGCTGTGGACAAGGCTTCACAGGGTAAGGTTTCCCGAGTTACCTTATACAGCATCCTGGAAGATCCCATGACTTCCTGCGGCTGCTTCGAATGCATCTGCAGTGTTTTCCCGGAAGCTAACGGCGTAATGATAGTAAACCGTGAATATTCTCAGGATACACCTGTCGGCATGACTTTTGGACAGCTGGCTTCCATGACAGGCGGTGGTGTACAAACACCCGGCTTCATGGGGCACGGTAGGCACTTTATCGGTTCCAAGAAGTTTATGCAGGCAGAAGGTGGGATTGCCAGAATCGTCTGGATGCCGAAAGAATTAAAAGATGATGTCGGTGAAAGATTAAATCAGACAGCTAAAGAGCTTTATGGCATCGATAATTTTGCAGACATGATCTGTGATGAGACCATTGCCACAGAGATCGATGAAGTGGTAAACTTCCTGACAGAAAAAGGTCATCCTGCATTAAATTTAGATCCCATTATGTAAGTGAGTAGCAGAAGAGCTCAAGACCAAGGTCCGGACTTGGGCTCTTCTATGTTTTCCATGCCGGCACCGACTCAGGCGGCATAAGTAGATATTCTTTCATTTTCCCCATATTATAAAAAACTGCTTTGCATCCTAATGTATAGAAACAGCGCAAAAAGCTCTCCTGTTCTTCTTGTTGGCTAAAGCAGCAGGAAAAGCTTATCAATTATTATAAGTAGATTGACATTTTCGAAAAATGTTATTACAATATTTATGACAATTGCATATTATTTGCTTTCAGGTGCCCTTTTAAAAAGGGAGAATAGGGAATTAGGTGCAAATCCTAAACGGGCCCGCCACTGTGAAGGGAAGCCGGTACTGTAGACCACTCCATCATAATCGGGGGAAGGGAGTATTGGGCAATGAACCTGAGTCAGGAGACCTGCCTGAAAGATTTAAGCTGTTTTCGCTGATCAAGACGGCTTATATTTAGGGTTGGATGTGGAAAGTCCACGCTTATTAAGCGTGGACTTTTTTCTTCAGAGGAGGTTGGTTTAGTTGCAGGCAGCTGTTTTGGAAGGCGTGCAAAAGCTGTTTATCAAGCAAAAGGAGATACCCCGCTGCAAAGCCGGGGAAGTGCTGCTGCAGGTAAAGGCCTGCAGTATTTGCAGAACGGATTTGAAATGTTATGAACTGGGGCACAGGGATTTAAAGCTGCCCAGGGTGTTAGGGCATGAAATCGCCGGAATTGTGGTTGAAACAGGCAGCGGTGTTGACAAGTATAAAAAAGGCGACCGTGTCCAGGTATCTCCCGGTATCAGCTGTGGCCATTGTGAGTTTTGCCTTCAGGGTCGGGACAATCTGTGCAGGCGGCTAAAGATTATGGGCTTTAACTATGATGGAGGATTCGCCGAATATTTACTGGTGCCGGCAGAGGCGGTTTTAAGTGGGGTGCTGAACATGATCCCGCCCCATCTTAGCTATGAAGAGGCATCCATGACAGAACCTCTGGCCTGCAGTCTTAATATGCAGGAGGCTTTAAAAATAACAAGCAGCGATACGGTGTTAATTTTTGGTGCCGGCAGGCTGGGAATCCTAAATGCACTTCTGGCGAGAAACAGCGGAGCAAAAAAAATTTTTGTAGTCGAACCACTGGAGAGAAGGCTGGAGCAGGCGGAAAAGTATGGTTTTGCTTATCTCTTTAATCCCGCAAAAAGTTGTTTGTATAGGGAAATTATGGCGATCACCAATAACCGTGGTGTTGATGTAGTTATCCCCTGCTGTCCCGCTGCCGAAGCTTTTAATTCAGGGCTCCATCTGCTGGCAGCGGGAGGAAGGTTTGGCTTTTTTAGCGGGCTCCTGCCCGGAGATAAAATGAAAATTGATTTAAACCTGGTTCACTATAAAGAACTTACAATGTTTGGTGCTTATGGCTGCACAAGTGCGCACAACAAACAGGCATTAAGTCTTTTAGCATCGGGTGCCCTTAATGTTAAAAAACTGCTTTCTCAAGTAATAAGTTTGGAGGAGGTGGAAAAAGGGCTGAAGATGATTAAAACATTGAGTCAATTGTCAGTAGTAGTTTCTTTTTAAAGCGTCAATGTTTAGACAAAAAGGAGGATACTGTGATGACTAAAAAGAATTCACGTGCTTTTGGAGCTGCAGTGGCCAGGTTAATTAACAAAGAGCATCTTAGCAGGGAAGAAACAAGAGAGTTTTTCTGTCAAATATTGGCGGATGAGCAGACAGATATGCACCAGGGAGCATTTTTAGCTGCACTAAAGGCAAAAGGTGAGACGATTGATGAAATAGCCGGCAGCTGGGAAGCTATTTATGAGCTTGACACAGTAAAGGTAAAGCCGGAAGTTTCGGTACCCCTGGTAGAAAATTGCGGTACGGGGATGGATGCTGTAAAAACTTTTAATATCAGTACAGCAGCTTCTCTTGTGGCGGCAGCCGCCGGCGTTACGATGGCCAAGCATGGAGCCCGGGCCATTACCTCGTTTTGTGGTACAGTGGATATGGCAGAAGAACTAGGGGTGGACGTGGAATGTGAACCGGAGATTGTTAAAAACAGCATTGAAAAGGCCGGTATCGGACTATTTAATGGCATGAGTTCCAAGGTACACCCCAGGGCTTTAGGCAGAATACTGTCACAGATATCCTTTGGTACAGTTTTAAATGTTGCAGCTTCACTAGCCAATCCAGCCCTGCCTGATTATGCAGTCCGGGGAGTTTATGCAAAAGAACTGCTTCAGTCTGTTCCCGTAATCATGCGGGAGATAGGTTATAAAAGAGCCCTTGTGGTATATGGTGTAGCTGAAGATGGAGTAGGTGGGATGGATGAGGCTTCTACTTTGGGTGAAACATATGTAGCAGAATTGATGCCGGATGGTAAAATTAATGATTATTCTTTTCTGCCGGAGGATCTGGGTATTCCGCGGGGGAAGCGGGAAGAAATCATACCTTTGCAGGATCGCAGGAGTGAGGCAGTAAACCTGATCAAAGTGTTAAGCGGCAGAGTAACTGGCAGCCGCTGTGATATAGTTTGTTTAAATGCCGGTCTGATCCTCTATCTGACGGGATTGAGCAGCTCTATAAAAGACGGATTCAACACTGCACAGGAAGTAATCGGTTCCGGGAAGGCCATCGAGAAACTAAAAGACTGGGTGCAGACACAGAATGCCTCGCCAGAAGCTGGTTTGTCTAAACTAAAAACCTTATTGGACATGGCGGTATAATGATGAGGAAAATGAGCTTATTTGCGGTTAAATGCAGGCAGGGTTACCTTAAGGAAGACAAAATAGCCGGACTTTTATGTGTCGATATACATAAGGCCAGTGTCTTTGATCAGTCTGCTGCACAAAAAATCGAGGAACTGATGGCCCGTGCCAGGGAATCCGGCTTAGCGGAGGTCAGAAAAGTTGAGCTGCTGATAACTGAAACAGATCCTTTACAAGAATAACTTAAT
>JAAYKP010000040.1 GCA_012522335.1 Bacillota bacterium | reverse complement strand
TGAACGTCAACCCCAGGAAGTAGAAGTAGAGGATATCACGGTAGAGGAGCTGATGACACAGCTGCTGAAGCTGCTGGAAGGAAAAAAGGACGGCTTAAGTTTTAACAGCCTCTTTGCGAAGACTGCCGGTGTAACGGAAATTATCTTAACTTTTATGGCTTTGTTAGAGCTGGTACGTTTGGGCAGCGTAAGTGTCTGGCAGCAGCAGCCCTTGGGGGACTTAGTAGTTGTGCCGAAATAAATGCCGGAGGTGGAAGTATGGAAATTAAACCGCTGATAGAAGCACTGCTTTTTGTGACGGAAGAACCGCTGCCTCCTGCTAAAATTGCCGAAATACTCGCTGCCGAGCTGCAAGATGTGCGTAAGACCATTAAGGAGCTGCAGCAGGAATATGCGACAGCCGATCATGGTCTGCAGATTATGGAGATAGCAAAGGGGTATCAGTTTGCCACCAAGCCGGAGCTGGCGCCGGTGGTGGAAAAATTGTTCAAAGGGGAAAAAAGTTACACTTTATCGCAGGCAGCTTTAGAAACGCTGGCCATAATCGCTTACCGGCAGCCTGTCACCCGGGTCGATATTGAGGCCATCCGCGGCGTGAAAGTTGACGCGGTGATTAATACGCTGCAGAAAAGGCGTTTAATCCGTACTGTGGGCCGCAAAGATGCCCCCGGACGTCCGCTGCTTTACGGGACGACCAAGGAATTTTTAAAATATTTTGGTCTAAAAGATCTGAGTGAACTGCCGCGCCTGGCAGAAAGTGATGAACAGTATTAATGTTGTTTGCGCAGGTCTGACGGGACAGATTTTCTGTCCCTTTCCTATTATCAAGCAGGCAGCATTAACAAAAACTAAAGTGGAGTCCATAACTTTGTAACAATTACCTGCTACAATAAAACATTAGCGTGCCAGTAAAATTGCAGTGCTGAAAACTGCAGAATTAAGAGGTGGAAGATGAATTATAAAACAGTTTCTTTGGTCCTGGTCGTGCTGCTGCTGGCCACCGTGGTTGGTGCAGTGGTGGTTAATCAGCGCAGCGAAGTAGTGGCAACAGTCAATGGTGAAAAAATCACTAAACAGGAACTTTATGATGCCTTTGTGGCCAACGGCGGTGCCTCTATCTTAGAACAGTTAATATCTGAACGCCTGATTGCCCAGGAGGCGGCAAAACTAGGCATAGAAGTTACTGACGCTGAGGTTCAGCAGGAAATCGACAGGCTGATTGAGGAAAACTACTATGGTATGAAGGAATACTATGAGCAAGCTTTGGCCCAGTACGGCATTACGGAAGAATTGCTGAAAGATAATATCCGTACTGATTTACAGCTTTCAGCAATTGTACGCAGCAAAATTGAAGTCAGCGAAGCTGAAGTGGAGGAATATTTCCGGGAAAACCAGGATGATTTTAATATTCCTGAAGAAATTGATGTGCGCCATATTTTGGTTGAGACAGAAGAAGAAGCAGAGGAAGTGCTGGCTTTGCTGCGGGCCGGCGAAGACTTTGCCGAGCTGGCCAAAGAGCATTCTCAGGATCCCGGTTCTGCCGACAAGGGCGGTGCTTTAGGCTTCAACGGCCGCGGCAGTTTTGTCAAAGAATTTGAAGATGCAGCTTTTGCCCTGCCGGTGGGTGAGTATAGTGAGCCGGTAAAAACAGAACATGGTTATCACATTATTGAAGTGCTGGAACGGAAGGAAGCAAAAGAAGTAGAGTTTGCCGACGTGAAAGAGCAGGTTAAGGAAGCATTAATTGAGGAGAAAGTGCGTGAACGCCTGCAGGAGGAGTATAATCAGCTCTACGATGCGGCGAAGATAGAAAAAAAATTATAAAGTAGGTCTCCTGCGGCCGGACAAGCTGCAGGAGACTTAACTTTTTGTGTGCATTTTTTTCCTCTTTTAGGACAAGTTAAAAGAAACAGTGCAACTGTGGTGGGCGCATGAAATGGATTTTGACCTTACTACCGTTTTATTTTTCCGCAATGCTGCTGCTCCAACTGATGCCGGTACGCATAAATCTTTTTTTTGTTAGGGACAATAAAGATGACTTTTTAAATTTCCGCGTTAATACATTCTTTTCTCTGCTGCGTTTTAATGTGGAAGTACCCCTGCTGCAGCAGGAAACGCCCTTTGATCTGACCATGGAGGCAGAATTAAAGGCAGGGGAAGATAAATTTATCGGTGAAAAAAAAGCAAAGTTTTCTGTGTTTGCCCTTGATTATGAAAAAATACGCCTTTTTATAACTTGGGTCCGGGATAATAAAGGCATGCTGCAGTATATCAGCAATTTTTACAGTAAAGCGATGACTGTGGAAAAGTTAAACTTACGCATCAGTGCCGGTTTCCCTGATGCGGCGCTGACCGGGTTAATTGCCGGTTTGTTTTGGAGTGCAGTAGGTACCATTGTCCCCGTTTTACAAAAGCGCCTGCGCTTTGCAGAGCAGCCCAGGTTTGCTTTTCAGCCGGATTTTAACACACAAGCTGTTTCTAAAATCTATTTTGATGCAGTTGTTTCCTTTCGCCTCGGTCACCTTATGCTTGGCAGCTTAATGTTTATGTCAACCATCTTACGAGGGGGTAAAGATCTGTTATGCAGGAACATCCAATTCAGGGCTTGATGAAGACAGCAATGGAAAACATAAAAGAGATGGTAGATGTCAATACCATTGTCGGTGATCCGGTGCACACTCCGGATGGGACGACCATTATTCCCATCTCCCGTGTTTCTTTCGGCTTTGCGGCGGGCGGCAGTGAGTTCGACAATGAGCAGGAAGAGGAAAAGAAAAGTAAAAAAGATGAGGGCGCTGCTTATCTGCCTTTTGGCGGCGGCAGCGGCGGCGGTGTTTCTGTGCAGCCGGTTGCTTTTCTTGTTGTTAACCAGCACGGGCAGGTAAAAATGCTGCCGGTGGACCGTCATGCCATGCTTGACCGCCTGATGGATATAGCGCCGCAAATCATCGATCAGGTGCAGGGACTGCTGCAGAAGCGGCCGTCTGCTGAGGGCCATGTTAATCACTACCAAATATAAAGACAAGTCTCATATTCCCCCGGCCATGCGAATAACAATAAGCATGGCTTTTTTATGCTGATTTTTCCAGAGCTTAGTGGGGGGTTGGGAATGCGTAAATTTGTGGCTGTTTTAATCATAGGATTGTTAATGTTTATGGCAGGCAGCAGCTGGGCCGCCGAACCGCCGCAGGTTACTGCCCGTGCTGCCGTGGTGCTGGATCAGGCAACAGGCAGAATACTCTTCAGCAAAAATGCCTATGAACAGCTGCCCATGGCCAGTACGACAAAAATTATGACCGCTGTCCTGGCCATTGAATCGGGCAGACTGTCGGAAACAGTAACTGTAAGCGAGCAGGCAGCTTTGGTGGAAGGTTCCAGTGTGGAGCTGGAAGCGGGGGAAGAGAAAACATTAGAAGAGCTGCTTTACGGTTTAATTTTGCGGTCTGGTAATGACGCCGCTGTGGCGATAGCTGAATTCTTGGCCGGCTCTGTAGAAGAATTTGCTGAGCGGATGACGGAAAGGGCCCATCAGTTGGGTGCGGTACATACTAAATTTATGAATCCGCATGGTTTAGATCATGAGGAACATTATACAACGGCCTATGATTTAGCCTTAATAGCTGCCCATGCCATGACACTGCCCAAATTTCGTGAAGTTGCCGGCACCGCGGAAAAGAAGATTTCCTGGCCGGGCCGTCCCTATGACCGCATACTGCGCAACCAAAATAAATTGCTGACCATGTATGAAGGTGCAGAGGGAATTAAGACCGGCTGGACGACACCGGCCGGCCGCTGCTTCGTCGGTGCCGCCGCCAAAGATGAATGGCGTTTAATCACGGTGGTTTTAAACGCGCCTGAAATGTGGGAAGACACCATCAGCTTACTTGATTTCGGCTATGCTCATTATCAGAGAAAAACCGTTGTTAAAGCCGGTACGCCGCTAAAGACTGCCGTCGTACGTAAAGGTTCAGCAGCTAAAGTTGCCCTGACAGCCGCTGCAGATATCAAGCTGCCGCTGAAAGGTAATGAAGAGGAACTATTACGTTTCGAATGGCAGGTGCCGGAGGAACTAAAGGCACCGGTGAGGAAGGGAGAACAGCTGGGCACCCTGCGCATTTTCTTTGGTTCTCAACAAATAAGTGCAGTACCCCTGGTGGCAGCAGCAGAAGTTGAGAGCAGAGGTTTTTTTGCCGGACTGCGCAGCTTTTTGAACCGTCTTTTCTAAGCGCCGCGGGGAGGTGTCAAAATGATCAATCTGCTTTGGTTTGCCATGATTGCTGTGGCCTTTGTGACGGCAGCAGTAACAGGAAGAATGGAAACTTTTACAGATGCTCTCTTTTCTTCAGCGGAGCAGGCTGTCAGCGTTGTTTTTTCCATGGTCAGCATGATGACTTTTTGGTTAGGGATGATGAAAATAATTGAAAAAAGCGGTTTTATTCACTGGATTGTCAAACTGCTGCAGCCGCTCTCGCGGCTTTTATTCCCCCGGCTGCCGCGTGATCACCCGGCCATGCATGCCATTTTGATGAATATGAGCGCCAATTTTCTGGGTATGGGCAATGCTGCTACTCCCTTCGGCTTAAAGGCCATGCAGGAGCTGCAGGCCATAAATGAGGACCCGCAAACGGCAAGTGATGAAATGTGTACTTTTTTAGCTGTTAATACTTCGGCTTTAACCCTGGTTCCCACTACTGTGGTCGCCTTACGAGCTGCCAGCGGCTCCCTTTACCCTGCGGAGATTGTAGGTACAACCTTTCTGGCCACCTTATGTGGTGTGATAACGGCCATTGCTGCTGATAAGATTTTCCGTAGTGTGAGCCGCAGGCAGAATAAAAGGAGGTAGGCAGATGCTGCAGTTGATGGTGCAGACCGCAGCAGTGTGGGTAATTCCGCTCTTTATTTTTATTGTCCTTGTGTATGCCGTAGTGCAAAAGGTAGATGTCTTTGATACTTTTGTTGAGGGAGCGCAGGAGGGCTTTAGCACGGCCGTTAATTTAATTCCTTATTTAGTGGCCATGCTGGTGGCCATTGGTTTACTGCGCGCTTCCGGCGCCTTAGAGCTGCTGATTAAAATTATGGCGCCGCTGCTGGCTCGTTTTAATGTGCCGGGCGAAATAGTTCCCCTGGCCATCATGCGCCCTCTGTCCGGCAGCGGTGCTCTGGGCATTACTGCGGAAATACTTAACAATTTCGGTCCTGATTCCTTTCTTGGCCGTTTAGCTTCGACAATGCAGGGCAGTACGGACACTACTTTCTTTATCCTGACAGTCTATTTTGGCTCCGTGGGGATTCGCCGGACTCGTCACGCATTGGCTGTGGGCCTGCTGGCCGATTTGGCCGCCTTTATCGCCTCCATTGTTATCTGTACCCTTGTTTTTTACTAGCCGTACCCTTGTCCGTGAGCGGCCAACTTGCAGCGGCAGTCTTTATCCTGTATGATGGAAGAAAAAGCCGGCAGTGTGACATGATATTTCCTGCCGGCAGCCGCCTGAGGCAAAAAAGGGGTATAAAGATGGCTGTCAGACTGCAAAAATATCTGGCTATGGCAGGAGCTGCTTCCCGCCGGGCAGCGGAAAAAATGATAATGGAAGGACGCGTGAAAGTTAACGGTCAGACTGTAACCAAAATGGGGGTAACCGTTGATCCGGCCGTCGATTTGGTGGAACTGGACAACCGTCCCGTTAAACTATCAGCAAAAAAGGAGTACATTTTACTATATAAGCCGGTCGGTTATCTGACTACGCTGAAAGATCCTTACGGCCGCCCGACAGTCAAGGATTTAATTAAAGATGTTGAAAGCAGAGTTTTTCCGGTGGGCAGACTTGATCTGGATACCAGCGGTCTTTTGCTGCTGACCAATGACGGTGAGCTGGCCAATCGTTTAACCCACCCTGCTTATGGTGTGGAAAAGGAGTATCTGGTCCGGGTACATGATCTGCCCGGCAGCGAAGTGCTGCAGAAACTGGAAAAAGGAATCATGCTGGACGACGGCTGTACGGCACCGGCTAAAGTACGGCTGATCAAAGGCGGGCGTCCCACCTCCGTTCTTACCCTGACCATCAGGGAAGGGCGCAACCGGCAGGTGCGCCGCATGTTGGAGGCAGTACAGCATCCGGTAGTGTCCTTAAAACGTATTCGCTTTGGGCCTTTAACTTTAACCGGCATGAAGAGCGGCCACTGGCGCCGCCTAACGGCCGCGGAAGTGAAAGCACTTAAACGATTGGTAGGACTAAATACCTGAGAACTGTCAAAAACAGTATTGCTTTTATCAACCGTCTTTGATAGAATGAAGACAAATCCAATAACGTGTGTAAACAGGTGCTCATAAGAGCATAAAAGGGAATCAGGTGCAAGGCCTGAGCGGTCCCGCCACTGTATCCGTGAGCTGTACAGCAATAAGCCACTCGCTTCAGCGGGGAAGGCGCTGTGCCGCAATGAACGGAAGCCAGGAAACCTGCCTGTTTATCAAACGTATCGTGCCCTCGGGTCAAGGGAAACGTTGTTTTTTTATGCTTTCTCAGTCCGAGTGCTGGGATTTTTTTGTTACCGGCCTTTTCTAAGTGAGCCGGTACAAGAAAGAACAATTTCAGCCATAAGGAGGAGGAAAAAGAGAGATGGGTAAAAGAAATTGGTTGGTTGTAATGCTGTTGGTGGTATTCACTCTGACCTTGGTAGTGGGCTGCGGCCAGCAGAATGGTGGCGGCAAGGAAAAAAACGGCGAAGCAAGCGGCGACACTGCCTATCCGTTAACGCTGACCGATGCCATGGGTCGGGAAATAACCCTGGAAGCAAAACCGGAGCGCATTGTTTCTATTATGCCTAGCTTAACGGAAATATTGTTTGCCTTAGATGCAGGTGAGCGGGTGGTAGGTGTAACTACCTATTGTGATTACCCGCCTGAGGCTCAGGAGAAAGAGGTTATTGGTGACTTGTATAACCTCAACCCGGAAAAAATTCTTGCTTTAGAGCCTGATTTAGTTTTAGTCGGTAAAAGTGAGACTCTGCAGCAAACATTTGATTTCTTAGAACAGTCCGCAGTGCCCTATTTTGTAGTTGATCCGCAGACACTGGATGAAATTGAAGAATCCATCCTGACCATTGCAAAATTAATTGACGCCCGGGCCGAGGGTGATGCGCTGGTGGCACAATTAGCAGCAGACCGGGCAGCCTTAGAAGCAAAAGTAGCGTCAATACCGGCAGAAGAAAGGCCTAAAGTTTTTGTTTTGCTTGATACCAGTGCGCTGTATACCGTGGGAAGCGGCACCTTCCTGTCCGAAATGATCACTACTGCCGGTGCTGATAATGTGGTGGCAGATTTTGATAACGGCTATTTCCAAATTTCAGAAGAAACACTGTTTGAGATTGATCCAGAGATCATTATTTGTACCTACCCCATGCGTGATGAAGTGTTGGCAAGAGAAGCATGGCAGGATTTAGCAGCAGTTAAAAACGAGAGAGTTTATGATGTAGACAGCAATGCAGTATCACGTCCCGGACCGCGTTATGTACAGGGTCTGGAGCTGCTGTATGAGGTCTTTGCCAAATAACTATGAAAAGAAACCAAAAATTTTTGCTCTATACCATACTATTGGCTGTACTTGTGGTTTCAGTCATTATGGCTACCGCCATCGGCGCGGTAGCCATTCCCCCTCAGGAAACATTTCAAATTATCATCTCTCGTTTAACCGGTCTCTGGCAGAATAGTGAGATTCCCTCTACTACGAAGGCTATTATCTGGAATTTACGCCTGCCGCGCGTGCTGCTGGGTGTCTTAGTCGGCGCCTCTTTGGCTTTGGCCGGCGTTTCCTTCCAGGGCTTACTGCGCAATCCGCTGGCGGATCCCTTTACCATTGGTGTTTCCAGCGGTGCTGCCGTAGGTGCCACGATAGCTATCTTAGTGCAGCAAACCTACCACACCGGCTTTACACAAATGATTCCCTTCTCTGCCTTTGCCGGCGCCTTAATCGCCATGTTTTTTATTTACAATTTGGCCCGCATTGGCGGTCAGGTACCCGTGGTCACACTGCTGCTGGCCGGGGTAGTAGTTTCCAGTTTTCTTTCTGCCGTAATTTCTCTGTTAATGGTTTTTGCCGGTGAAGACATGCAGGGTATTTTCTTCTGGTTATCAGGCGGTTTATTAATGCGTTCCTGGTCGGAAATCTTGTTTGTTTTGCCTTACCTGCTCATTGGCTCGGTAATTCTCTTTACTTATGCCCGTGATTTAAATGTGCTGTTAATGGGCGAGGAAGCGGCGCTGACCCTGGGGGTCAATGTGGAACGGACAAAAAAGGTACTTTTAGTTACTGCCTCCATGATTACGGCGGCCGCAGTTTCCGTGAGCGGGATGATTGGTTTTGTGGGGTTAATTATCCCCCATGCCGTACGCATGATTACCGGCCCTGACCATCGTGTTTTACTGCCTGCTTCAGCTTTAGTCGGCGCCAGTTTTTTAGTCTGGGCCGATGTGGTGGCCCGTACAGTCATGATCCCTAAGGAAATCCCCGTCGGCATAATTACGGCTTTTGTCGGCGCACCGTTTTTTATTTATCTCTTAAGGAAGAAAAAAAGCGAGATTCGCTTGTGAGGTTACTATGAAGATAGAAATTCAAAATCTTTCCTTCCAATACGGCAGCCATCAGGTACTTGACGGTGTTACCTTTAGTGTCTCTCCGGGCAAGTTTGTGGGTATTATCGGACCTAACGGCAGCGGGAAAACTACCCTGCTCAAGGTTTTATCTCGCATTCTGCAGCCGACAGGCGGCAGCGTGACGATCGGCGGGCAGCCGCTGGCACAGTTTACACAAAAAGAATTGGCGCGCACCATGGCCGTTGTTTCCCAGGATACCAATATTGGCTATCAGTTTACTGTGGAAGATGTAGTGCTGATGGGGCGGGCTCCTTATCTGGGACGCTTCCAGTCCGAGTCACTGGAAGATTATGAGATTGTCCGGCAGGCCCTGGAAGTCACCGGCTGCAGCCATTTACGGGAGCGCAGCATCACCGAATTGAGCGGCGGTGAACGGCAGCGGGTGATTATTGCCCGTGCCCTGGCGCAGCAGCCGAAAGTGCTGCTGCTGGATGAACCTACTTCTCATTTGGACATCGGCTATCAGCAGGAGATTCTCGATTTGGTAAAACGGCTCAGTACAGTGGAAGGACTTACTGTGGTAGCAGTTTTACATGATTTGAATCTGGCCGCCTATTTTTGTCATGAATTGGTGCTGCTGCATCGAGGCAGGATTGTAGCCTGTGGTCAGCCGACAGAAGTGTTAACGGCAGATAATATTGAGAAAGTTTACGCTACCAGGGTGTTGGTCACCCCCCATCCTGTGTTCGGCACACCGCAAATTTCACTGCTGCCCGGTACGCAGACAGATAATAACAACAGTGAAACTTACCGGATACATGTTATTGCCGGTGGCGGCAGCGGCGGTGAAATTATGCGCGATTTACGTGATGCCGGGTTTATGGTGACTGCCGGCGTCTTAAGTGTGGGCGACAGCGATTGGGAGGCAGCGCGTGCTTTAAATATCCCGGTTGTCTCTGAAGCACCGTTCTCACCGGTTTCAGCGGAACGTCACCAGGAGAATTTAGCACTGCTGGCAACGGCCCAGGCGGTGGTACTGGCAGAAATCCCTTTGGGGCACGGCAATCTCTTAAATCTTGAGGCCGCCCTGCAGGCAGCAGCTGACGGCAAACCTGTTTATGTGATCGAAGAAAAGCCGGCACAAAAAAGAGATTTTACCGGCGGCCCCGGCCAGCTGCTGTTAACAAAGGTTAAACAGCAAGGTCAGCTGATAAGGGATAAGACTGCATTATACCGCGCTTTAGCCGAGCGGTTTCCCTCAGGTGGCAAGTTCGATGATTTCACTGATCTCACGCGGGCGGCCGTAGACCAGTAGTATATCGCCGGCACGCAGTATGTCTGTATCCCGCGGGGCACGAATTAAGCTCCCATTGCGCCGCCGAATGGTAAGAACCAGTACTCCCGCATCACGCAGTCCGGACATACCCAGGCTTTTGTCAAGCCAGGGAGCATTGTGACTTAACTGTATTTCGGCAATAGTAAAGTGTTCATCAAGCTGAAGCAGTTCCTCGACGGTACGCTGCAGGATGTAAGGCTGTTTTAACATTTTCTTGTCTAAATAGCTGTCAAAGTAGTGCATTATCCGCCGGCTGCGAAAAACAACGGTTACAACTACCAAGACGAAAAGGGTAAAGAATAATTCCACCGCTGAGACTTTTCTGCTCAAGATTCTTACCAGAATGGAAATAATCAGAGCCAGGGCGGTGCTGCCAATGATCATGAGAAACATGGCAATTTTACGCCGCACCGGGTGACGGGTGATTAATTCTGCTTCTGAAGTGGTGTAACCGGTACCGGTTATGATGGAGACTGCCTGGAAGCGGGCGGTATGCTGATCGAGGCCGGTAATGATCAGCATAGTGGTAGCTGCTTCCACAATTAAGTAAAGCAGTGCTAAGACAAGAAAAAGCAGCGACAGTTCCACAAGCATAGCGCAGCCTCCTTTTATCAGGATGCAGTAATCAGATGTCAGGGCTGAGGGAAATAGATATAAATTAGTTTTGCCGAGAAACTAAAAATGTTTGCATAGATTAACAGTAAGGAGGTTGCCTGCCGTAGTGCTGAAGAAAGAAAAAAAAGCGCGGACCATTATGGTGCAGGGCACCGCTTCTCATGTAGGCAAAAGTGCCATTGCCGCGGCCCTATGCCGGATTTTTGCCCGTGACGGCTACCGTGTGGCACCGTTTAAAAGCTGGAATATGGCGCTCAACTCTTATGTGACTAAAGACGGCGGTGAAATCGGCCGTGGTCAGGGCGAACAGGCCGAAGCGGCCGGTATCGAGGCCACTGTTGACATGAATCCTATATTGATCAAACCTGCTGCTCCCGGTCAAGTCCAGGTGATTGTGCGCGGTCAGGTATATGGTACGCTGGGCCGGACACATGGTACTGAACAAGAGTACCGCCGCTTTTGTCTGCAGGTAATTGCCGAATCTTTAAACAAACTGCGGCAGGAGTATGATATTATTGTCCTGGAGGGGGCAGGCAGTCCGGCCGAGATTAATTTAAGAGCCCAGGATGTGGCCAACATGGAGGCGGCAGCTTTAGCGGAGGCGCCTGTCCTCCTGGTCAGTGATGTAAACCGGGGCGGAGCCTGGGCGGCAGCCGTAGGTACGGTGCTGCTGCTGCCGGAAGCCGACCGTCAGCGTGTGGCCGGCTTTATTATGAATAAATTTCGTGGTGACGACAGTCTGCTGGCAGCCGCTGCAGCGGCAGTGGAAAAGCAAACCGGTCTGCCTGTTTTTGGTGTGGTACCATTTCTGGAAGAAGCCCGGCTGCCGGAAGAAGACGGTGTGGCCCTGGATAATCTCCCCCGGAGCAGGACCGCCGGAGATGGCTGTTTACAGATCTGTGTCCTACGTTTGCCCCATATCGCCAACTTTACTGATTTTGACGCCCTGCAGGCGGAGGAGGATGCTGCTATCAGTTTTACCACTGAGGCAGAAGAACTGGCCGGAGCTGACGCGGTAATCATACCCGGCACCAAAAACAGCCTGCTGGATTTAGAATTTTTACGCCGCCTGGAGCTGGATAAAGTAATTATGCAGCGAGCCCGGCAGGGGCTGCCCGTTGTGGGTATTGGCGGCGGCTACCAAATGCTGGGTGAAAAGCTGTGTGCTGCGGAGGGCAGCCAAGTAGAGCCGGGTTTAGCTTTACTGCCTGTAACCACAACTTTCTCAGCACAGCAAACAGCTGGACGGGCTTCAGCTGAAGTGCTGCTGCCCTTTGCCCAAGGCCTGCGTGTTGAAGGATATGTAATACAGCAGGGCGAGACTAAGGGGCAGGGCCACTGTCAGGCTGCCTTGAGGCTGGACGATGGCAGTGAAGACGGGGCTGTTTCTGCTTCAGGTCAGGTTTGGGGAACATCTCTGCACGGTATTTTCGACCTGCCCGGTTTGCGGCGGGCTTGGTTAAATACACTGCGGGAGCGCCGCGGCTGGCAGCCGCTGGGCGCAAGGGCTGTTGAGGATCGGGCTCAGCGTTTTGATGCTTTAGCTGATGCGGTGGAAAAGGCGATAGATCTGCCGGCCCTGTACAGGCTGTTAGGTTTGACAAAAGAGAGAGAGGAGCATCAACCATGAGCGCTGTGATCATGATCCAGGGGACTTCTGCTGCTGCCGGTAAAACTATCTTTGCCGCTGCCCTGTGCCGGCTGTTGGCAGAGGCAGGCTGGCGTGCTGCTCCTTTTTGTGCCCAAACTATTGGTGCTGACGCCGTGAACCTGCCGCAGGGCAGCCTCAGCCGGTCACAGTATCTGCAGGCCGAAGCAGCCGGTGTGACGCCCGTGGTGGAAATGAATCCGCTGCATTTACAGCCGCTGACGGAAAACTCCTTCCGCCTTACAGAGCGGGGAGTTGATAAGGGTGAAATAAGCAGACAGGATTACCTGGCGGCCGCCGATACTGCCTTTGATTTGGTGCTGGAATCACTGCAGACGCTGCTTTCCCGCTATGAGCTTGTAGTTATCGAAGGGGCAGCAGCTCCCGTGGAGTTACATCGTCCGGAACTGGCACTGCCCAATATGCGTTTAGCCCAGGCGATTAAGGCACCTGTGCTGCTCATCAGTGATATTGATCGCGGCGGGATGTTTGCATATGTTGCCGGCACACTGGCCCTGCTACCTGAGGCGCAGCGCCGGTTGATTCAGGCTGTCGTTGTTAATCGCTTCCGCGGTTTCCGGGAAAAGCTGCAGCCGGGTTTAGAGCTGCTGGAAGAGTCTATCAACAAACCTGTGATCGGGGTAATTCCTTACCTTAATCTGCAGCCGCTGCAGGCAGCAGACCCGGCCCAGCGGGAGAAGCGTGAACAGGTCTACCGGCTGCTGGCGGAAACAGTACGCCAAAATGTCGATCTGGCATTTATTCAACGGCTGCTGCGGCAGGCGGGAGACAGTCAGGATACCCCTAAGGAGGGAGACGGTAAATCATGGAGTTAGAAAAGTTAGGTAAGCTGGTGCTGATTACCGGTGGTGCCCGGAGCGGAAAAAGCAGACTGGCAGAACAACTGGCCCTGGAAGCAGGGGGACCTGCTGCTTATATCGCCACGGCAGCGGTACTTGACGAAGAGATGGCGCTGCGGGTGGCTTTACATAAAGAACGTCGACCGGCACATTGGTCGACAATTGAGGAAACTGATGATCTGGCAGGAGCTTTAGAAAGAGTGCCGGCAGGCACGGCTACAGTCATTGTTGACTGTTTAACCATCTGGCTCACAAATCAGCTTCTGGCACGTTATGAAGATAACCTGAGTGATGAAAAATACCTGGAAATCGAACGCCATATTCAGACAGAATTGGCTCGTTTTTGTACTGCTGCCCTGAACAAGCCTTTTCGCACCTTGGTGGTCACGAATGAAGTCGGCAGCGGTGTTGTGCCGGACACGCATATGGGGCGCGTCTTTCGCGATATGGCGGGACGAGCCAATCAGCAGGTAGCCCGGGCTGCAGATTCACTCTGGTTGGCTGTTTCCGGCTACCCCCTCTGTGTCAAAGCGTACCAAAAGACTGAATAAGCAAAAATAGTTACGATGCGGCAGACGGCACCGTACCCTGACGTACAGGGATGGTCTGACCGTTCCGTTGCTCAAGAAAGGATCCTGGTCATGAAAAGATTCTTTATTGCTTTACGCTTTTTAACTGTTTACCCCTTTGGCGGTGATGCCGAGGTTACAACAGATGATCTGGTCGGCTCGGCTGTCTATTATCCCCTGGTAGGTGTCCTCATCGGTCTGCTGCTTTATGGTTTTTGGCTGTGGGCCAGCACGGTCTGGTCAACTTTATTAGCCGCGGCGTTAACGGTAACTTTATGGGAATTAATCAGCGCCGGACTGCATCTGGACGGCCTGATGGATACTTTTGACGGACTGGGAGTGCGCGGTAATCTGGAAAAAAGATTAGCGGTGATGAAAGACAGCCGTGTCGGTGCTTTTGGCGCCCAAGTTTTAGTTTTGGCCATGCTGTTGAAAATTTTGGCAGTTGCTTCCCTGCAGACTAATCCCCGGCTGTTAATTATGGCCCCCTTAATCGGCCGCACTGTGATGGTCGCCTTCATGGCTACCTGTGCTTATGCCCGTCCCAGCGGCGGCCTCGGTAAAATTTTCGTGGATGCGGTGGGCAGTACACAGCTTTTGTTAACCTCACTGCTTTGTTTGGTTCTTAGTTTTGCCGTTTTAGGCCGGCAGATTATTTATTTAGTGCCGGCGGTAACAGTCTTTTTTCTCATCTTACGCTGCTTTTTTAAAATAAATTTTGGCGGTGTTACAGGCGACCTGCTGGGTGCTGCCTGTGAGCTGCATGAGCTGGCTGTGCTGCTGCTGGCCCCGTTCCTTTTTTCGTAAAGCATGATTTACGCAGCGAAAATGAGGACCAAGGAGTGGTAGAGATGAAATTGATCTGGGTGCGGCACGGCGAAACATTATGGAATCGGGAATATCGCCTGCAGGGTTTAAGTGACGTGGCTTTAAGTGAACGGGGACAATGGCAGGCCGAAAGATTGGCAGCTGCTTTTACCGAACAACCTAACTATATTTTTGCTTCGCCGCTGCAGAGGGCACAAGCATTTGCGGCACCGTTAGCGGCTCGCTTTGCCCTGCCTGTCCAGGTAGATGATGATTTGCGGGAAATGTCTTTTGGACAGTGGGAGGGGCTGCGTTATGCTGACATGGAACCGGCGATGCAAAAACAGTTTGAGGCCTGGTGCAATGATCCTGTGACCAATATACCGCCCGGTGGCGAGGGCGCAGCTGCTCTGGCGGCGCGTGTGCAAAATTTTCTGCACATGCTGACAGCCAGGCTGCAGGAAAATGAGACGGCAGTGATTGTTACCCACGGCGGTATCATCCGCACAGCAGTAACCCTGGCCATGGAGATGCCGGCTGCGGCAGCGGCCCGGCTGCAGATTGATACAGCTTCAGTAACAATTTTGTATTACTATAATCACTGCTGGTATCTGGCTAAACTGAATGATACCGGCCATCTGCAGGAAAGATAGCAAAAAGCCACTGGGAAGTGGCTTTTTTAGTCAGATTTTACGGGCTATTTCATTGGCACCCCAAATGGCGTCCAAAACATTGGTTGGTTTGACAGCATCACCAACCACATAATGTTCGATACCCATTTCCTGCACCGGTTCAACGACTTTTGTGTTGCTTTGGGAGCCGACAGCCAATACTACAGCTTCGCAGGCAATTTTTTCCCGGCGGCCGTCTTTCTCTACCAGGACAAAGCCGTCACCAATTTCCAGACAGCTTGTGTTGGTGAGAATGGGCACCTGTTCCCGCTCAATGAGGCCGAAAGTATAAGGTTTGATGTACAATTCTAATTCCTTGCCCACTTCGGGCCCGCGGTTAATTACCGTGACCTGTTTGCCCTGGGCCAGCAGGACTTCCATTACTTCCAAGCCGACTAAACCGCCACCGACCACCACTACCTGCTGTGCTTTAATTAATTGATCAGCCATCAGGACAGCACGTGCCTCGTAAACATGAGGCTTGTCACTGCCGGGAATTGGTGGCAGCGCAGGATCAGCGCCGCTGGCCACAATAACCACATCAGGCTGAACGTCACGAATCCTTTCGGCCGTAGCATCTGTATAAACCCGGATATCAACACCGGCTTTATAGGCACGGTAGCCCATATGGAGAGCAGACTGGGCAAAGATTTCTTTATGGGGTGCCCGACCGGCCACGACAAACTGTCCGCCCAGACCCACTTCTTTTTCAAACAGCACCACCTCATGTCCGCGTTCCCGGGCCACACGGGCTGCCTCCAGGCCGGCCGGACCACCGCCGATAACCAGTACCTTCTTTTTACTTTTGGCCGGTTCGATCACAACTTCCCGCTCATGGCCGCAGGCAGGATTAAAGATACAGCTGACACCTAAACCTTTGAACAGTCTGCCGACACAGCCTTGATTGCAGGCGATGCAGCGCACAATTTCATCGGCACGTCCCGCGGCCGTTTTTTTCACAAAATCAGGATCAGCCAACTGCGGGCGTCCCAAGGATATAAAATCTGCCATGCCTGCCTGCAAAATCTCCTCTGCCAGCTCGGGATGATTAATCCTTCCCGCCACAATAATGGGCACGCCGGTTTGTTGTTTGATTCGCGCTGCATTGGCAGCGTTTACTTTTTGGGGTAAAAAGTAAGGGGGAACTGTATAAGGCAGGGCATCATAGCAGCCCTGTGAAATATCTAAAGCATCAACGCCGGCCTGTTCATATAGCCTGGCGGCAGCTATGCCTTCCTCCAGCTCAATGCCCCCCGGTACATTCTCCTGGGCACTTAAGCGAAACAGGATGGGGAAGTCCGGTCCCACCTGCGCACGTACCGCTTGAATAACCTCTACCCCGAAACGGGCCCGGTTTTCCAGGCTGCCGCCGTACTCGTCCTCCCGCTTGTTGGTGTAGGGATTAAGAAACTGATCAATTAAATAACCATGGGCGCCATGTATTTCGACGGCGTCAAAGCCGGCTTCCTGAGCCCTGCGCGCCGCTTCACCAAAGCAGGCAATTAATTCTTTTACTTCGTCTAAAGTTAAGGGCCGGGGCTCTTCATTGATAAAGTCATTTTTAACGGCAGACGGTGCTACCGGCTGTCCGCCAAAAGGTTTACCAGATGTTTGTCTGCCGCCGTGCCAAAGCTGAATACAGGGTGTGCCGCCGGCTTTTTTGATGGCGGCAGCCAAACGAGCCAGCCCGGGAATAAACTTGTCAGCATAAATGCCAAGAGTGGTAGGAGATTTGCTGGTTTCATGCACTGCGGCAATTTCGACAATATTCATGGCACAGCCGCCCAATACCCTGCGCACATGATAGTCGATTAACTGTGCTTTGGGCTGTTCATTTTCCACATAGCCGGAACCCATGGGCGGAAAAATAACCCGGTTCTTCAGTTCTAACCTGCCAATACTGCCCGGCGAGAGAAACAGATCATACATTACTTTTTCCTCCTTCTACATCGCTATAGCTAGTATTTTGGGGTGAGACCGGAATTATGCACCTATTGGTGACAGCGCAGGCGGAAGCTTTCTTTCCCGTCTGAAGTCGCAGTCTACTAATCTCGCTGCGTATGGTATAATAGGAGCATTACTTAAGCAAAGTGCCGGGGACAGAGAACACAGGCACGACAGTACAAATATCAGCAGTAAGGGGAGAAACAGATGGGAAGTAAGGTCATTAGCGCACGTATTGCTTTGGATTCATTAACTGTTTTACGCAGTTATTTAGATGATCCGGTGGTTGCAAAATATCAGCGTTTATTACAGAGCTTAAGAACGGCATCCTTTGACGGCTATGCCTGGTTAAATAATTATGCCGATTTTTATTACACGCTGCTGCAGGCCAACGAAATTCCTTCTTTAAAAGATTATTTGTTGGAAAAACTGCTTTTTTGCGATTCCGTATTTGCCAAAGCGTGTGAAAAACAGGCCTTGGCTGATATCCCACCCGGTATTACAGCAGCCATGGTCCATGATCTGAACAGGCTGGAGCAGGTTGCTTTAATCACTGCGGCGGAGCTAAAGGCAGCTGCTCTGGAGCGTACAGCCAATTCCAGCTACCTGGCAGCCATGCTGCCGGAGCTGCCGGAGTGGGACAGCACCAGCCCTGCAGCAAGCAGCCACGGTGCAGCCCAGGCGCTGCTGCAGAAATTTGCAGCAGCGGAGCGGTGGGTTGACTGTTTGCCTGAACTGGCGTTATTTTATCAGCAGCATGGTTCCGGTAATTTCGCCCTTTACACCGGTTTTAGATGGGAAAGGGTCGGTGGAGTGGGCCGTCTGCAGGGGATCAGAGCGGTTGATCCCATTGCCCTGCGGGACCTGATCGGCTATGAGGAAGAACGACAGCAGGTCATAGAGAATACACTAATGCTGCTGCAGGGGTATCCGGCTAACAATATCCTGCTCTATGGTGACCGCGGTACGGGCAAATCATCGACAGTGAAAGCAATTCTCAATGAGTTTAGTCAGCAGGGCCTGCGCATGATTGAGCTGCCGCAGACACTGCTCGAGGATTTACCCTTGGTCATCAGGGAAATTAAGGACAGGCAGCAGAAGTTTATTATTTTTGTCGATGACTTGTCTTTTGCTGACAATGAGGAGCGCTACACGGCACTCAAGGCCGTTTTGGAAGGCGGTCTGGAAAGCAGGCCGCAAAATGTGGTGATATACGCCACTTCGAACCGCCGCCATTTAATTAAGGAAAGATTTAGTGAACGGGCGGGACTGCAGTCAGATGATGTACAGGATCAGGTCCGGGCGGGTGACACTATTCAGGAAAAACTTTCCCTGGCCGATCGCTTTGGTATTACTATCACCTTTTTAGCACCGAATCAGCAAAATTATTTGGAAATTGTTGCCGGGCTGGCCCGGCAGCGGCAGCTGCAGATAGAGCCGGCAGTTTTACGTCAGGAGGCCTTGCGCTGGGAAAGGTGGCAGAACGGCCGCTCACCACGCACAGCACGGCAGTTTATCGATTGGTTGGAAGGTCAGCTGGCGCAAAATATCTCCGGCGAAAATGATAAAAAGAGCAGGAATTCTGTTAGTTAACACGAATTAGTTTCCAACAAACGGGAAATTATAACAAAAAGGTGCTTAACTGGAGGAGAGCAATGTGTTAAAACCAGGTTTCGAAAGACAACTTCCCCTGCAGGAAATGCATCCCGGAGAGGTTGCTGAAATGAAAAACACGGAAAAAATACGCGCCCGTATTCGCTTTGATTATCGTGGTAAAGCCCGTCCTTCCCGTTTCTTTTTTGGTGGTAAGAGCACAGAAGAAGCTGCAGAGGAACTGCGGGAGCAGCAGGCTGCCCTGTGGCGTAATGTACCGCTGCAAGGGGTACTTGTGGAAAATATTGAACTAGGTGCAATCTATACCGTTTATGATGAGGAAGCTGATGCTGAAGTGGCCTTTGCTCCCCTGGAGCTGGAAGTGACTGCAGATTCGCTTAATTATCTCATTCGTTTTGCGGTGCGTGATGAATTCCGCCGCTTAAAAATTGTGGAACCTGAGGGCTGGAAGCTGTCTGTGCAGGAGATGGAAGAAATTTTCTTTGAAGTGCACAGCCAGGTTAAAGATCAGTGGCGGCAAAAAATGAAACGTTATGCTGATTAAAGCAGTCTGCCAGACCAAAGAATAAGCGGCAACGGCCGCTTTTCTCTTTGCCGTAATAGAGTATCTGAGGGGGATCTAGATGCACGTTGTTGTGATTGGCGGCGGACCGGCCGGGATGATGGCAGCAGGGCAGGCGGCCCTGGCCGGCGCCGATGTTACCTTATGTGAGAAGAATCAGAGATTGGGCAAAAAGCTGGCCATTACCGGTAAAGGCCGCGGCAATGTTACAAATGCGGCTGAGATTAAAGAGCTGATTCAGCAGTATCCCGGTAACGGTTCTTTTCTTTATGGCCCGCTCTATCGTTTTACGAATGATGATTTGCGGCAGTTTCTCTTAGACTTAGGTGTGCCCACCGTGGTGGAACGGGGCGGCCGGGTTTTCCCGCAGTCGCAGAAAGCACAGGATGTGGTGGAGGCATTAAGCCGCTGGCTGCGAAAAGTGGGAGTTAAAGTACTGCTTGGTAAACAGGTTACCAGGCTGCTGGTGACGGAAAGAGGCATGATCGAAGGAGTAATCTGTGCCGGTGAAAAACTGGCGGCAGACGCGGTAGTGCTGGCGACGGGAGGCGCGTCTTATCCTGCCACCGGCTCAACCGGTGACGGCTACCGCCTGGCCCAGGAGGTAGGGCATACCATTGTGACGCCTCGACCAGCCTTAGTACCTTTAGAAACCAAAGAAAGCTGGGTGCGGGAATTAACAGGTGTGGCGTTAAAAAACGTGACGGCCACCTTAACAGTTGAGGGCAGGGTGGTGGCCGAGGAGTTTGGCGAAATGCTGTTTACCCATTATGGTGTCAGCGGTCCCATTATTCTGACTATCAGCCGCGCAGCCGTTGAAGCTTTGATGAAAAAGAAAAAACCGATGCTGCATCTAAATTTAAAACCTGCTCTAACCCGGGAACAATTAGATGCCCGGCTGCTGCGTGACTTTAAAAAGAATATTCGTAAGCAGTTTAAAAACAGCCTCAATGATTTACTGCCGCAGCGTCTGATTGAAACAATTATTATGCTTTCCGGCATTTCCCCTGATTTGCCCGTACATCAGATCAGCAAGGACCAGCGGGAAGCTTTGCTTACCACCCTGACCGATTTAAGGCTGCAGATTAAAAGTCCGCGTTCTCTGCGGGAGGCTATTGTTACTGCCGGCGGTGTTGCGGTCAAGGAAATCCACCCTACGAATATGGCCTCCAAACTGGTGGGGGGACTCTATTTCGCCGGTGAGGTGATAGACATTGACGGCAATACCGGAGGCTACAATCTGCAGGCCGCCTTTTCTACCGGTTTTGTCGCAGGTCTTTCTGCAGCTCTCCAGGCATAAAATTACTCCCTTCTGGCATACTCTGTTGTTAGAAGGGAGGCTCTAAGGCATGGATTTTGAGCGTTGGTTCCAGGACCGCACCAGCCGCTTTGAAAGATTTATATTAAAATGCGTTGGCGTGCTGCTTTTTTTATTGCTCCTGACGCAGGCTTTACTGACCAAACCGGATTTTCGCAGCCTGTTAAGTTTAGTTGACCGCTTTGAGGGTAAACCTGTAACTGAAACAGAACGCGAGCAGCCGGCAATTTCACGTCCAGCAGCTGCTGAACAGGAGTGCTATTTAAAATTAAGTATCCTCAATGAGGCGGACGGGAGCGGCATAGAAGTTTTGGTTAACGGCGAGGCGGTGACGGCTTTCGGCAGCAGCAAATCTGTCTTAGTGCCGGTGCGTGACGGTGATCAGGTAGAAGTTGACGGCGAGGTGCCGGCAGAAGATGTAGTGATTGCTGTAACATCAGTTTCCGAAGGCATTATTTCGCCCCGGGAAGGTAAAAAGATTACTTTTTTTGGTCAGCCGGAAACAGTATCTTTTGTCAAGGTAGGAGAAGTTACAGAAGCCGGCAGTTAAAAAGGCTTGCCAAATAGTTTAATCTAAGTTATTATTTTAAATAAAGCGGAGTTAGTAGGAGGACGTCGTAGTGGGTTGTTGTGTAGTGCGGGGTATTCGTGGGGCGACGACAGTTTCACACAATAGTGCCGAGGAAATCATTGCTGCTACAAAAGAATTGTTAGAGAAAATGGCTGAAGTTAATCAGCTTGATCCTGCTGTGCTTATCAGCATCATATTCTCCGCAACTCCGGACCTGAACGCTGCCTTTCCTGCTGCCGCTGCACGTGAACTTGGTTGGACGGCTGTACCGTTGTTTGATACCGTGGAAATAGATGTGCCCGGTGCTCTGCCCAGATGTATCCGGGTGTTGATGCATGTCCAGATGGAGCAAAAGCAAAAGGTGCAACATATCTATTTGAGGGAAGCCCGCCAACTGCGGCCGGACCTCGTCTCAGACAACACCTAGCGTGTTGTTTTTGTTGTGCTAATTTACCTATTTCGGAGCTGGCAAGGAAGGGGTCCTGCATGAAACCTAGAATAGCTATTGACGGTCCGGCCGGTGCCGGTAAAAGTACCGTGGCACGTGCGGTAGCCAAAGAGCTGGGACTTGCTTATTTAGATACAGGTGCCATGTATCGTGCCGTCACGGTAGCCGGTTTGCGCCGTGGCATTGATTTTGAGGATGAAGAGGTACTGGCGGCTTTGGCTGCTGAAATAGATTTAGCCGTAGAATATAGTGATGATGGACAAAATATCATTTTCTTAAATGGAGAAAATGTTACTGAGACAATTCGCGAACCGGTAGTCAACCGACATGTATCGCTGGTTGCCCGCTGCCCGGGAGTGCGTGCTGTGATGGTGGAAAAACAAAGGGAGATTGGTCGGCGGGGCGGCGTAGTGATGGACGGCCGTGATATCGGCACCAATGTGATGACTGAAGCAGAATTTAAGTTTTATCTGACTGCATCTTTAACGGAACGTGCACGACGTCGTCGGGCAGAACTGTTGGCAAAGGGACAAACGCTTACCCTGGAGCAGATGATAGAGGAAATTGCTGCCCGCGATAAAATAGATTCTGAACGGGAAGTTTCACCGCTGCGCCCGGCAGATGACGCTATCATCATTGATTCCACAGAGATGACCATCGATGAGGTGGTTTCACTAATTGTGGCAACGGTGACCAGGGGAAACGCGGGAGGAAATACATGATTGTTTATCAGACGCTTAGATTACTGTTTGTCTTTATTTTTTCCGTTTTCTTTCGCTGGGATGTGCAGGGGCGGGAGAACATACCTGAAGAAGGACCTTTTATTATGTGTGCCAATCATTTTTCTTTATGGGATGGCCCCCTGCTTGGCTCACTGACGCCGCGCTTTACCCGTTTCATGGCCAAGGAAGAATTGTTCAGCACCCCGGTTCTGGCCGCAGTGCTGAAATTAATTAAAGTTTTTCCTGTGAAACGTCACAGTGCCGATCGCCGTGCCATCAGAACTGCTCTGGAAGCATTAAAGGCCGGCCACGGACTGGGCATTTTCCCGGAGGGCACACGCAGTCCCGATGGGGAGCTGCTGCCTCCCCATGCCGGAGTTGCCTTAATCGCGGTAAAAAGTGAAGCTCCGGTAGTTCCCATCGGTATTGTCGGCCCCTATCGCTTGTTTCAGCCGGTGCGTGTCCGGATCGGCACACCACTGAAATTCCCTGAATATTATGGGGTCAAGGTTAAAAGTGAACAGCTTGCTGAAATTGCGCAGCAGATTATGCAGGAAATTGCCCGCCTGCGCAGTAGTTAAATAGAGGTGAGGGAACACTGGAAATTATTGTGGCAGAAAAGGCCGGTTTTTGTGCCGGTGTGAAAAAAGCAGTAGCCTTAGCTCTGGCTGCGGCCAAGCAGGGTTTAATTTATAGCTTAGGGCCGCTGGCCCATAACGAGCATTTAATCCGCCACCTGGCTAATCATGGTGTGCAGCAGGTAGACGATTTGGCAGAAGTGCCAGAGGGAGCTACAGTTATTATTCGTACCCACGGTGTGAGGCCGGAAGTTTTGCAGGCGGCGGCGGAACGAGGATTAAACATTATCAATGCCACTTGTGTCTTTGTGCAAAAGCTGCAGCAGCAGGTGGCAGACTTAATAGAGGCGGGACAGCAGGTAGTCATTGTTGGTGCCCGCCGGCATCCGGAAGTACAAGGTGTACTGGGTTGGGGTCGTGATCAACCTTTTGTTGTCCAGTCACCTGAAGAAGTTTCACAGCTGCAGGGTTTGGATGTGACACGACCTGTGGCAGTGGTGGCACAAACTACGCAGCAAGTTAGTATTCTGGATGAAATAGTGGAGAAGCTAAAAGAGTTAGTACCGGTAGTTTATATATATAATACCATTTGTAACGCGACGGCACTGCGTCAGCAGGCTGCCAGTGATCTGGCGCAAAAAGTTGATGCCATGGTTGTAATCGGCAGCAAAAGCAGCAGTAATACACAGAAACTGGCAGCAATCTGCCGGGCTGCAGGTGTCAGGACTATTGAGGTTACTGATGCTGAGAACTTAGATGCCGCGCAATTGCAAGGGTTGAGGACAGTCGGGGTGACTGCCGGTGCTTCCACTCCCGACTGGTTGATAAAGGAGGTTATTGGTAAGATGGAAAATGAGAAGAATTTAGAAGTTCAAGAAGAGCAGGTGGAAGTTGAGGAGGTGCCCATGGAGGAGGCAATACGTGATTTTTCCGTGGGTGATGTAGTGAAGGGCACTGTAGTACATGTATCTGATGACGAAGCCCTTGTTGACATTGGTTACAAGAGCGAGGGAATACTTCCCCGCCAGGAAGTTATATTAGCCGCAGACCAAACTCTCTCTACAGCCCTGCAGGTAGGACAGGAGCTTGAAGTGCAAATCCGCAAAATGGATAACAAGGAAGATAAAGTATATCTGTCCCGCAAGGCACTTGAACGTCAACAGAGATGGGAGGAGCTGGAAGAAGCATTCAACAACGGTACTGTTTTAACGGGAACCGTTAAAGATACTGTTAAGGCCGGTATGGTCGTCGATTTAGGCGGCGGTTATGACGGCTTTATGCCCGGATCTTTGGTTGATGTTCGCTATATTCCGGACTTCAGTGTCTTTTTAAATCAGGAGCTGCGTTTCAAAATCATTGAAATGCGTAAGGAAAATGACAAAGTAATTCTTTCGCGCAAACAGGTTTTAGAAGAAGAAGCACAGGCGAAAAAAGAAGCAGTACTAAACTCACTGCAGCCAGGTCAGATTATCCGTGGTACAGTGAAAAGGCTGACCAACTTTGGTGCCTTCGTTGATGTGGGAGGTATCGATGGGTTGGTGCATATTTCCGAAATAGCCTGGCACCGCATTGAAACACCGGACGAAGTTTTAAGTGTCGGTGACGAAATTGATGTTAAAGTCACGGAAGTTATTCCGGAGCGGGAACGTATTGGTCTTTCCCTGCGTCAAGCACAACCTGATCCCTGGACACAAATTGATAAGCAGTACCAGCCGGGGGATGTGGTTGAAGGTAAAGTCACGCGTTTAGTTGACTTTGGTGCCTTTGTCGAGTTAATCCCCGGCGTAGAGGGACTGGTGCATATTTCCCAAATGGCTAATTATCATGTTAAGCATCCTTCTGATGTAGTGCAGCAGGGCGATACTGTTAAGGTTAAAATCCTTGACATCAACACTGATGCTAAACGCGTCAGCTTAAGCATTCGTGAAGCAGCTCCGCGCCCCAAACGTGAACCACAACAGCAGGCGCAGCCGCAGCAGGATTCAGGTACCGGCCTGACCTTGGGTGATGTCTTTGGTGACCTCTTTACTGATATGAATAAGGATAAGTAGTTAATGACCCGGCAGGCAAGAAAACTGGAACATTTGCGGCATGCTGTGGAGCAAGAGCTGGCGAATGCTGATTTTAGCGATGTTGAGCTGATCCATAACTGTCTGCCGGAGACTGCTCTGCAGGCCTTAGATTTAACAACTACAGCGGCCGGGCTGGCACTGGCCCGGCCGCTGTTTATCAATGCCATTACCGGAGGCGTGGCGGAAGCGGCAGCTATTAACCGGGATTTGGCCCAAGCTGCCCGCAGCTGCGGTCTGGCCGTAGCAGTAGGCTCACAAATGGCGGCAATAGAAAATGAAAGCTGCCGGGACAGCTATCGGGTGGTGCGTGAAGTCTATCCGGAAGGTATTATTTTTGCCAACATCGGTGTCAATGCCGGAGTGACGGCCGCTCAACAGGCAGTAGAAATGGTAGAAGCTGATGCCCTGCAGGTCCATTTAAATGTGCCCCAAGAGCTGATGATGGCCGAGGGTGACAGAGATTTCCGCGGTTACCGTCAACAGCTGGCCGCTATTGTTCAAGCGGTCAAGGTGCCGGTGATTGTGAAAGAAGTCGGCTTTGGCATAGCCCGGGAACAAGCTCAGCAGCTGCAGGAGCTTGGTGTCGCCGCCATTGATGTTGGCGGCCGGGGTGGGACAAACTTTCTGCAGATTGAGAGTGCCCGTACCAAGCAGCAAATCAGTCCGGAGCTGCTGCAGTGGGGAATACCCACAGCTTTAGCCATCCTAGAAGCCAGGGCAGGTGCGCCTGCGGTCGATATTTTAGCCTCCGGCGGGATTAATAATGGTCTGCTGGCGGCAAAAGCCCTGGCGTTGGGTGCACAGGCAGTAGGGATAGCCGGGTTAGCTTTACGTATCTTACTAACGGCAGGGCCGGAAAAATTAGTTGAACACCTGCAGCAGATTTTACATGAGTTAAAAATGGTGATGGTGATGACAGGCTGTGCTACCATTAGTGAGCTGCGGCAGGCACCGCTGGTGATTACCGGGCGGGCCAGGGAGTGGATGACAGCCCGCGGCTTAAGCCGCTAAATAATGATAAGAGAAGACAGGGATACACACCCTGTCTTTTTTTTTGCTGGCGTCACTTCTTCCGCAGGAAGAAAATACAAAAGTGGCTTCCGGCCTTCGCATAAATCTTGCCTTTTCTGCGAACGCTATGCTTATACTGTTGATTTCTGGAGGTGCAGTTCATGACAATTGGTATGCTGGTGCTGGTTGCCGTTGCCGTTGCCATTTATTTGGGGGCAGCACAGCGCGTCCTGGACAGGCTGCGGTTAACAGACAGGGCAGCGCTGCTGTTTGTCGGCGCCATGGTCGTAGGAGGTTTTTTGCCTGATATTCCCCTAAGTGATAATGTTTCCATCAATATTGGTGGTGGTCTTATCCCTCTGGCGCTGGCTGTTTATCTGTTTATCAAGGCCGGTACAGCCAAGGAAAAGATCAGGGCAGTGATAGCTGCTCTGATTTCCTCCGCTGCAGTATATGCAGCGATGAAAATCTTACCCGTCGAACCTACCTATAACAGATTCCTTGATCCCCTTTATATTTTTGCCATTATTGCCGCAGTTGTAGGTTATTTAGCCGGACGTTCACGCCGTTCTGCCTTCATTGCCGGCTCCCTTGGTTTATTGTTGACAGATATTTATTCTCGCCTGGAGATTGCCCTGCGCGGCGGCTCGGGCAGCATGGTCATTGGTGGTGCCGGTGTCTTCGACGGTATAGTAATTGCCGGTATCCTCTCGCTTTTACTGGCAGAGATTTTTGGTGAAACACGGGAGCGCCTGCAGGGCGGTCCGGCCCAGGAACGTCCGCACAGCCTGAAGGAAGGCCTGTCAGAAGGGGAATATAGTGAAGAATTGACCCAGACCGACCATACTGTTTCTAAGGAGGAAAACAGTCATGAAGCGGAATAGCTTGAAAATTATAAAGGCAGCCACTGCAGCCATACTGACCTTAAGCTTTCTTTTTCTGACTGCAGGCAGCAGTTCGGCCAACATAGAGAATCTGGTCGATGGTGATCACCGTGCCGGTGTTTACTACACCATGGTTGATGAAAACGGACAGGTCATTATGCGGACAGCCAGAGTAATTGTGGTTGGTGATGAATACATCAGCAGCGATAATAATTATTATCGTGTTACTTCCGTCAAGGGTCAAACTGCTCAGGCGGAACTGCTGGAAAAGAGGACTTTGGCGGCCCCGCCCCAACCGGGCTTGTGGGAACGGATAAGCAGCCGCTTCCGCTCCGCCGTACCTGTACAGCAGAAGGGGGAGCAAAAAAGCAAAAAAATTGCCATTTACAGTTCGCATGGAGCGGAGTCCTACATAAAAGGTGACGGTACGGAGAGTAAAGATCCCGGTGGGGGTATTCTTGATGTGGCGGATGCTTTGCAAAAAGGTTTGGAAGAGAAAGGCATTACAGTGATTCGTTCCAAAGAACCACATACACCCCATGATGCCGGTGCTTATCAGCGCTCCCGGCGGACTGTGGAGGAAGCAATGAAGGAACAGCCTGATGCCTTAATTGATGTGCACCGTGACGCCGTCCCTGAAGAAGAGTATTTAGAAGAAGTAGAAGGAAAAAAACGGGTACAGGTGCAGTTAGTTGTTGGCAGGCAGAATCAAAACCGTGCCAATAATCAGCAGTTTGCCGAAGGTATAAAAAAGCAGGCTGATGAAAAATTTCCCGGATTAGTAAAGGGTATTTTTATGGCACGCGGCAACTACAACCAAGATATGTCACCCCGCGCTACCCTGATTGAAGTAGGCTCTCATACAAACGACAAAGCACAAGCTGAAGAAACAATGTACCTTTTCTCGGAAGTAGTGAATGATTTTATCTATGGTACGGCCGAAGGCGAACAGGCCTCCGGTCGGGCACCGACCACTTCTAAAGGACCCGGCGGCACAGCTTTACGTTCAGTTTTATGGATTGTGGCCGGCTTGGTTGCTGCTGTCGCTATCTTCTTATTAATCAGTACCGGTGGTTTTGAGCAAATGAAAGCGAAGTTGAGACAGTTTACCGGCAGAGAAATGGCTGACATAACAGGAGCAAGGGACGATGAAGGTGACAGGTCAGATGGAGGACAGGAAGGGAGCTGAACAGCTTGAATAAAGAGATTCTGACGATTATCTGTGGTGTCACCATGGGGACATTAGCACGCTACTGGATGCTGCGCCGCGATTTTCGTCAGTACCCTTCCTATCCGCACGCTACAGTAACACATTTGGCTCTGGGCTTTGTGGCGGCCACCCTGGGGGCGGTCGCCATCCCTGCCATTGCAGCCAAAGAGTATACTGCGGTAACCTTTTTGACCTTGGCAGCGACACAGTTTCGCGATGTACGCAATATGGAGCGGGAGATGTTAGTTGCTCTGGATCAATCAACTTTAGTTTCCCGTGGACCGGATTTTATCGAAGGCATTGCCCGAACTTTTGAAGCACGTAACTATCTGGTGGTATTTGTTGCCTTAAGCACAGCACTTGTTACCTATCTTTTTTCAGCCCTGCCGGGCATTATCGCCGGGGTGATTGCTTTGGCGCTGGTGCGTCGTTTTATGCGCGGCAAATCGATTGGTGATATTGCTAAAGTAAGACCGGCTAAACTGCACTTTGAAGGGCCAAATCTCTTTGTTGAAGATATCCATATCATGAATCTTGGTCTGCCTGAGGTGAAGAAAATTTATGAAGAAGCAGGCCGAGGTGTTATTTTAGAACCCCTGAGTGATGACGGTCGTGAAATTTTGGCTAATGTGGGACAAAGACAGGCGATCGCCCATGATGCAGCCCTGTTATTAGGTGTGCGGCGTGATGTAGATACGGCTGAATTTATGCCGCTGCTGCGTCGGCAGGCGGAAACCGGCAGAGTAGGTATGGTTATTGTACCTATTGAACCGGATCTGGAATGTCTGGTGGCTGCAGTAAAAAAAGTCCCGGTGCTGGAAAGTGCCTTTGTGCAGCCGTTAAAGTCCCGCATTGGCCGCAGTGCGGCAGATTAGGAGGACAGAATGGAAGTTACCATTGCCAAAATAATACTGGCTGCTGTTACTACCAAAAAGGCTGAACATCGTATATCAGGGGTTCCGGTTTTTTATGCTGAGACAGATGAGGAAGTGATTAATATCTGCACCATACTATCCCGCGTGCTGGAAGCAGTGGCACATGATCTGGGAAACGGTGTCTATATTATAGTTAAGCATTAACGCAGTAACTGGAGGACAGGATGACGACGAAAAAAATAATCTATCATTGTTACGGCGGGGCGCATTCATCAGTAACCGCAGCTGCTATCCATTTAGGGCAGCTGCGGACAGATAAGATTCCTACGGCACAGGAGCTGATGAGTTTGGCCCTTTTTGATCGGCAAACCAATGACGGGCATGGGCAGCTGCATTTTTTCGGGTTTGATGAGTGGGGTAATCAGGTTTACTCGGTAGGATGCCGCAGTATGGGGCAGACAATGGTAAAAATTTTGCGCGGGGTAGCCAGGATGCTGGGTGCTGCAGATGAACTTGTTTTTGTTGATACATTACACTGTGTTTCGCTTAAAATGCGCCTGGGTGGTTATCTGTCCCGCCGCTGGGGGTTGATTACTCTGGGGCGTCCCTTGGTGATTCAGGGAACCAGGGAGGCTTTTCCGCAGATTGTGGAACTGGTGCGCGAGGTTAAGCATAAGGTGGCCGGATGAATTATCTCTACCTTGGTTTAGCTGATTATTACCTGCCTGCTGCGGCAGCTGCTCTGCATCTTAAGCTGCTGAACACTGAAGGTTTACCTTCCCGGCAGCAGTTGTCTGCAGTGCCCTATTTTCGTCCCGTGACAGCGGCCGATGAAGGACTTATCCGTTTTGTTGGCCAGACGGTGGAGGGTGAACAGATTTACCTTGTTTCCGTCAGCAAATATCCGGAAATATTTGTGCGCGGCATCCATAGTTTACTGTCAATTTACCAGATACCGCTCAGTGCAGTGGTAGTCATTCCCTGTATTTTAGAAAACCCCCAGGTATCCCGCTGGTGTCGTCTGCTGGAACGACTGGGCTGGCACAGTGCAGCCCAGCAGCTGGGGACACGTCTTGTTTACAATCGACTCCCCGACTTGAAAAGAATGCTGCCAGACAAACCAACTGCGGCAGAATAAGCCTGCGCACATAATTTAAATTACCTTTTTTTGCATGAAGAAAAAGGTTTTCATCAGGGAATGTAGAAACAATTCTCTAAAATCAGATGATAAAAATTGTCGTCGACCTACGATAGCGCAAAAACCCCCGGGGATCGACGACAAATTAAAATCTTATTAAACCCTTATAAATCAAGACTAAACAGCTTCTACCCGCCTTTTTCTTTAGCCGTTTATTCGTTATAGTTAAAATTAAAAAGCTTTATTTTTCAACACTTTAACGGGTTTATAGCCTACCTATAAGGAATTGAAACATGATGCGTCCTTTGTGGAGTGGGCATGTGGCGAGAAGAAATTCCTGCGATATAAGGACCCCGAAGTTGATAAGGCATCGCTGAAAAAGGCACTCAAAAATGGGGATGCGATACCAGGCGCGATGCTATTGACAAGGCATAATTTGCAAATTAAGTAGGGGGGATGGGGGTGGAGAACTTAAAGATTTACAACGCTGTTAGGGTTGTCCCTGCCGAAGCTTTG
>JAAYKP010000039.1 GCA_012522335.1 Bacillota bacterium | reverse complement strand
TTCCGGACAGGTTTTTTGCAGTTTATACCGCAGCCCTACTTTACTTCATAGCCTGCATCGGTAACCGCATTTTTTAACACTTCTCCGCTAATTTTGGCCGGGTCGTACTGCACTTCCGCCCGACCGGCCTGAACATCAACAGCTACACTTTCCACGCCGTCCAGCGTTTTCAATGCTTTTTCTACTCTCATTTTACAATGGTTACAGGTCATACCGCTGATTGAGAGAATCAAACTTTCAGGCATTTTTTTCCTCCTTCACTAAAGAAAGATTTTATGGAGCTGCTATTTTATTTTATATTTCATAAAAGTTTTCAGTTCAGCAATAACTTCTTCTTCCTCACCACGACGCATGGCAGCCCGTAGGCAGGTCTCCAAATGATTTTCCAGAATAATGCTGCTGATTTTCTCCAAGGAGGCAATAACGGCCTGCAGCTGTAGAAGCACATCTGCACAGTATTTATCTGCTTCCACCATACGTTCCACTGCCTTAAGGTGTCCAACTGCTGTTTTTAAGCGGCGCAGCGTGTCTTCTTTTTTAGGCCCCTGCAATCACATCATCCTTCCCTCCCCCTACCGGGGGGCTATACAGTTAGCATATCCGCTTTACCCGGCAAAGTCAAGTCCCGGACTAAATTAACGCAGGAAAACCTTGCTGCCGTAAAGCCTCATACAGTACTATGGCCACAGCATTAGACAAATTTAAAGAGCGTAAGTTTTTCCCCATGGGAATACGTAAACAACGTTCGGGATATTTGGCCAGCAGCCAGGACGGCAGACCGGCTGTTTCCTTACCAAAAAATAAGTAGTCATGCGGCTGGTAGCGGACATCTGTATACAGCTTTTGACCTTTCGTGGTTAATAACCAGCATGATTGCTCAGGGACGGTTGGGAGGAAAGAGTCCAGGTCATCATGTACTACCAGCTGCAGGTGCTGCCAGTAATCAAGGCCGGCACGCTTTAAATAGCGTTCACTCAAAGAAAAACCCAACGGTTTAACTAAATGCAGCGTAGTATTGGTTACCGCACAGGTTCGCGAAATATTACCGGTATTAGGTGGTATTTCCGGTTCAACTAAGACAACATGCATGGCTTTACTCCTTTCTCCCGATAAATCCAGGCTGCTTATAAAGATACAGATTAATAGTACCTATAATTTCAGCAGCGCCCTTGTACAGATCATTAACATCAACAACTGCCAGATAGTTATCTTTAGCCTGACGTGAATCACTGTAGTAATGGTCGTAGTAATCTGTACAAAGTATTTCTACCGCCCTTTCCAGCTCTTCCCGGCGGATTAAAGCAGCCAGCTCCTCACATTTGGCTTTACCCAGCTTCCTGCTTAAATTTTTGACCGCCTGTACTAACTCCTCCAGCTGTTCAGCACTGCCCTGATATTCTTCCACAATGCGGCTTATCCGCACAGGTAAATCTGCTTGTAACAGCAGATGCTGCCCCTTTTGCATGGCTTGGTAAAGAAAGTCCGGCAGCCTGACGGTACCGATTTTTTTCCCTTCGCCTTCGATCACTAAATAAGGTGCCGTTTGGTAGTCCAGCAGCGCCAAAGCAAGTAATGCTTCAAAATCTTTTTGACTGCGAGCTTGTCCCAGCCCCACCGTGCCAAAGGCGGAACCACGATGATTAGCCATCCCCTCCAGATCCAGTGCCGGGTGTCCCTGCTGCTGCAGTATTTTGATGATGCGAGTTTTACCGACGCCGGTCAAACCATTCAGGACAAATACCGGCACAGTTATCTCCGCTTGTGATAAAAAGTTATGAATGTAACGGCGAAAAGCTTTATAGCCACCCTGCAGCAGCCAGACCGGATAGTTAAGCGCCTCCAGCAGGGAGCAGATACTGCGGCTGCGCATGCCGCCGCGCCAACAGTAAATAACAGTTTCTTTCCCGGCTGACGCCTGAAGTATCTTTGCAACCAACTGCGGCAGGCGCGGGGCCACCAGATTAAGACCGACCTGTTTAGCACGGTCGGTCCCAGCCTGTTTATAAGTAGTACCTACCAGCGCACGCTCCTCATTATTAAATAAAGGAATGTTTACCGCCCCCGGGATATGAGCTTCAGCATATTCCCGCGGTGAGCGCACGTCAACCAGATAATAGTGTTCTTTTTCAGCTAGAAACTGCTCCACCGTTAACAGCCGTCTCACTTTTGCCAGTCCTTCCCGCACTTCTACCGCCGCAGCAAATAATAAGCTGAAAGTAATTTTTAGCTTAACTGCACAGTAGACTTTTACTCTTCATCATTTTCTGTCTTTGCCTGCTGCAGCAAATCATTATACTCAGCTAATTTTGCCGCAACCCGACCATAGACAGTCTCCGGCGGATAGCTGCCATTCTCATCCATACTGCCGGCCGGTACACCGGTTAAAATCTCAATACCCTCTTCGATGGTTGAAATTGGGTAAATATGAAACTTGCCTTCCCGCACAGCCGTAACTACTTCCGCATGCAGATTAAGATTAACAATATTTTGTACAGGTATTATTACCCCCTGCTTCCCTGTTAATCCCATTAACTTACAGGCCTTAAAGAAGCCTTCAACTTTTTCTGTAACCCCGCCGATTGGTTGAATTTCACCATGTTGGTTAACGGAGCCGGTAACGGCAATATCCTGCCGCACGGGCAGACCAGACAAGCTGGAAAGCAGCGCATATAGTTCTGTGCTGGAGGCGCTGTCACCATCAACACCACCATACATCTGCTCAAAGGTGATACTGGCCGAAAGGGAAAGGGGTACTTTCTGGGCAAACTTAGCGGCCAAATAACCGGTCAGGGTCAGCAGTCCTTTATCATGCAGGCGGCCACTTAATTTAGTCTCCCTTTCAATATTGATAATACCTTCCCTGCCTAAATAGGTCACGGCTGTAATCCTGGTTGGTCGTCCAAAAGCATAATCACCGCTGTCAATCACAGAAAGTCCGTTAACCTGCCCTACTTTTTCTCCGGTTAGGTCTAAGAGAATCGTTCCTTCTGCCAGCAGCTGCTGTAATTTTTGTTCATAGGTGTTGGAACGATAAACTTTTTCTTCTATCGCCCGGGCAACATGTTCAGCCCTCACCAGTTCATCTCCCATGAGGCGGGTCCAGGCATCCGCCTCAGCAATGATTTCCACAATTTCATTAAAATGTGTCGATAATTTTTCCTGATGTCCGGCAAGACGAGCGCTGTGTTCAACCAGCCGCGCTACTCCGGTGCGGTCAAAGGGAAACAGCCCTGCCCGCTTTGTATGACTGGCCACAAAACTGGCCATTTGTGACATTCTTTCGCGGCTAACTGCCATTTCCGCATCAAAATCTGCTTTAATTTTAAAGAGTTTGCGAAAATCATCATCATAATGGTAAAGCAGTTGATAAAGGTAGGGAGAACCAACTAAAATAACCTTTACTTGTACAGGAATGGCCTGCGGCCGTAAAGAAGACATGGCCAGCAGGCTAAACTGCTCCCCTAAATTCTCCAGACAGGCTTCTCCTGTTTTCAGCACACGTTTTAAACCTTCCCAAGCACCGGCATTAGCTAAAACATCACGCGCCTGCAGGATTAAGTAACCACCATTTGCTTTTAATAACGAGCCTGCCTTAATTAGCGCATAGTCGGTGGTCATCGTCCCTAATTTATTTTCGTATTCCACCCGTCCGATCAAATTATAGTAAGTGGGATTTGTGTCTACAACAACCGGGGCGCCAATGGTATCTTTATTATCCACGATCAAATTTACACGGTATTTCTCTCCCACCGTTTCTTTACGCCGCAGCCAGGGAAAAGGTGCGCTTTCTTCTTCCGTTTGGCGGAAGTCATCAATATTTTCCAGAATATCTTTCTGTACCGCTTCCAGATACGCAATTATCTCTGTCTGTTCCTGATATTTTTCCTTTAATTCATCAATTAAATAGCCCACGGCAAACAAGCCAATTCTTTTTTCCAGCTCTTTGATCTGTTCTTTCATTGCTCGTTCCGCCGCTTGTATCCGCCGCATAACGTGCAGTGAACTAAACTGCAGCTCACTTGTTTTTTTCTCCAGTTCTTCTTTTAAATCTTCCGGCAGCTTAGCAATATCCTCAGAAGAAATCTCCTCACCATCCACAATAGGTACAGTTACAAAACCTGAACTGGATCGTTTAAGGACAAAACCTTGCTCTTCTGCCAGATTTGCTAACTCCTCAAATAACTGGGCGCGAACTTCCTGATAATTACGGTATATTTCCGCCTTTTGCCGTTCATAGTCATCGGCATCAAAGGCTTTCGGTATTTCAGACTTTAAAGATTCCACCAGCCGCTGCATATCCTTCACAAAATGCGCGCCTTTGCCGCTGGGCAGCCGCAAAGCCAGCGGCTGACTGGGGTCTTCAAAGTTAAAAACATAGCACCAATCATCCGGCACAGCTTCTGTTTTTGCCACTTCTTTAACTATCGTCTGCGCATAAGAACTTTTGCCTGTGCCAATCGGTCCGGTGATGAAAATATTGTAACCATGCTTTTTTACCATCAAGCCAAATTCCATTGCCCGCACCGCACGTTCCTGTCCGATAATACCTTCTAAGGGTGGAACGGTTTCGGTAGTCTCAAATTCAAATTGTGTGGGATCACAATAGAAGTAACATTCTTCTGGCTTTAATGTACGCTGGCTCATTTTCTTTCCCCTTTCATCACAGCTATGATTGTGTATTTTCTCTCTCTGCAGATAACTCCTGCCGCTGCCAAAAATTCTTCATGCGATCGCGAAATTCACCTTTAGTCAGCGGGGGCGGCCACAAATCTTGCTGCGCTCCTGCACGCATTGCCGCAACCAAATTATCAAAAATACGCGGGTTGCTGCTTTCCAGCTTACGGAGCAGTTCTTTAGCCTCAGCCCTGGCTGAATGACCGGCATAGGGGCAAGGTGTGCTGACCGGTGTTAGTTTTAACAGTCGTTCAGCCTGCCTAATCTCTCTTTCTCTAAAGTATATTAATGGGCGAATTACTGTAACACCTGTGCGGCTTAAATAGCTCTGAGGTTGAAAAGTTTTTAACTGTCCGGCAAATAATTGTGACATCAAAAATGTTTCTACGGCATCATCCAGATGATGGGCTAAAGCTACTTTATTGTACTGTTTTTCCCGGGCATAATTGTGCATAAAACCACGGCGGAAATAAGCACAGCGGGCACAGGGGTTTTGCTCTGTCGTGAATGCCATATGGTAAATTTGAGTTTTAACAATTTCCAGCGGCACCTTTAGTTGAGCACAGAAATCCTCCAATGGCGATAAATCAACTTTTTCCGGGAAACCTTGGTCAATATGCACTGCCGCTAAATCAAAGGGAAAAGGAGCATGCTCCTGCAGTACTTTCAAACCAAGCAGTAATAAGGAAGAATCCTTACCGCCGGAGAGACCAACTAAGACACGATCATTTGCTTCCAGCAGCTTAAATTCTACAATCGCCCGCCAAAAACGGCGCACGATCCATTTAGGTAGTTTCATCTTCTGCCTCCACATCTTTGTCTTGCATTATCTTACCACTTTCCTTAATAAATTTCCATAAACAGCAGTGAAATGTATGGACAGAAAAAAGCAAAAACTGACTGCGCTGCAGCAGTAACCAATTGATGTATTGAGGCGTATAATATGGAGACAGATTAGAGTGCTTACTATCATAGGGAGGGAGGAAAAGAAAGAATGTATGGCAAACAATGCGGCAGCGTAGTATATAAAAAGAAAAAAGCTCAGAAGGATTGTGAATGCTGCAAAGAATATAGACAATTCTTTAAGGATAATGAAGCGGTCAGGGTTTGGGTCAGGGACGCTCAGGACAATACACCTGTTGACCAGCCCCCCTTTGGACTTGATGGCAGCGGGGTATTTCGTATCGCCAAGCTTGGCTGTGACTGTATTGTTTTAATACTGCTGAATCCGGCCGAAAACTATACACCTTGGCGCAAATACGTTGTAAAGTGTAAAGATATTGTCGCTATGCGTGGCGGACAATTAGAGCCAAACGGTAACTTCATGTAAACTCGCCGGCGCTTGGTTATGACTTTTGACAGATAACTTTCCCGTCATATTAACAATGCCCGCGGTTTAACCGCGGGCATTCCTCAGCCTTTATCTTTAACTGACACGTTCGGCAATTAGAGTCTGCACAATTGAGGGATCGGCCAGTGTTGAAGTATCACCTAAATTATCCTGTTCACCCCGGGCAATTCTACGCAGAATACGTCGCATAATTTTACCACTGCGTGTTTTCGGCAGGCCGGGGCAGATCTGAATACAATCCGGTTTAGCAATGGGACCAATGGCCTGACGTACCGCTTGAATTAATTCCGCCTTTAAGTCCTCATTTGCCGTATAGCCTTCCCGCAGGATAGCGTAAGCATATATTCCCTCGCCCTTAATTTCGTGGGGGTAACCGACGACAGCAGCTTCTGCCACAGCAGGATGAGCCACTAAAGCGCTTTCAATATCAGCCGTGCCCAGGCGGTGCCCGGAAACATTGATTACGTCATCTACGCGTCCCGTTAACCAGAAGTAACCGTCTTCATCTTTATAGGCACCATCACCGGTGAAATAATAACCTGGATACTGACTGAAATAGGTGTTCTTAAAGCGCTCATGATCACGATAAACTGTGCGCATCATACCCGGCCAGGCGCTGCGTATCACCAGATAGCCGCCTTCGTTGACATCAGCTTCGCTGCCATCCTGTCGAATTACTAAGGGCTCAACACCAAAGAAGGGCAGAGTGGCAGAACCGGGTTTGGTAGGAATAGCACCGGGAATCGGGGAAATCAGAATGCCGCCGGTTTCTGTTTGCCACCAGGTATCCACAATGGGGCAGCGTCCTTTACCAATCACGCGATGGTACCACAGCCAAGCTTCCGGGTTAATCGGCTCCCCAACGGTACCCAGTAAACGCAGACTGCTCAAGTCACGTCCATTGGGCCATTGTTCCCCATCCCGCATCATCGCGCGGATAGCAGTGGGAGCGGTATAAAAAATAGTGACGCGATATTTTTCTACTATTTCCCAGAAACGATCGGGTTGCGGGTAACTCGGCACACCTTCAAACATTAAAGTGGTTGTGCCTAAAGCCAACGGTCCGTAAACAATATAAGTGTGTCCGGTAATCCAACCAATATCAGCGGTGCACCAGTAGGTATCCTCATCTTTAAGATCAAAAATATACTTACAGGTAGTCACAGCGTACGTCAGATAACCGCCGGTGGTGTGTAAGACACCTTTTGGTTTACCGGTACTACCGCTGGTGTAAAGAATAAATAAGGGATCTTCCGCGTCCATTTCTGCAGGCGGACAGAAATCTTCAATATCAGCAGCGGCCATTTCTTCATGCCACCAAGAGTCGCGCCCCTTGACCATCTCCACTTCTCGGCCCGTACGACGATAGACAATTACACCTTCAATACTTGGACAGTTTGACAGAGCCAGATCCGCCGTTTCCTTTAACGGTGTCACCTTACCGGCCCGATAACCGGCATCGGCAGTGATTAGCAGTTTACACTGACAGTTATTAATTCTGTCACGCAGTGCCTCGGCACTAAAGCCACCAAAGACGATCGTATGAACTGCACCAATACGTGTACAGGCTAACATAGCTATTACCAGCTGCGGGATCATCTGCATATAAATAGCTACGCGATCACCTTTCCTGACACCTTTTTTACGCAGCACATTGGCAAAACGGTTAACTTCCCGGTGCAGCTGCTGGTAGGTATAGGTTTTACTTTCCCCCGGCTGATCTCCCTCCCAGATAATGGCTGCTTTATTCTTACGCGCCGTTGTTAGGTGCCGGTCTAAACAGTTATATGAAACGTTAAGTTTTCCGCCCCGGAACCAGTTAATATGAGGTCTGACAAAATCGGACTCCTTCACCTGTTCCCACTTTTTAAACCAGTGGAGCTGTTCTGCCATTTCAGACCAAAAGCCTTCCGGGTCCTTAATGGAGCGGTCGTACATGGCAGCATATTCTTCCCTGCTCTGTAAATATGCCTGTTGACGAAACTCTTCTGTAGGTTCAAAAACCTGCTGCTGCGGAGCAACTTCTTTATTCATCATGTCAACCTCCCCATTGATAAAAAATTTAGTGACCAGCCCTAATCAAAGTCACCTGTACAACATTAGTATAATAAAACATTACTTTTTGTGAATTACGGAAGTATTACAATTTACCTTTACCATGCCGGCGGTTTGGCAATAATGCCCTGCTCCATCAGCAGCTTGGTGACGCTGCGTGCACGGGTTATTGCCGCCGTCGCCTTTTCGCGCAGCGCGGCGGCGGTAAGGTTTTGGCGTGCTAAACCTAATTCAATGGCTTTTCGCCCTACATTAACGGCTTGTCGGATAAAAACTTCAGCATTATCCATTGCCGGCAGCAGTTGGTTAGGATCAATGCCTTTTTCCGCCCCTACATCAGCAATGGTATATGCCGCAGTCAAACACATTTCATCAGTAATGGCTGCCGCCTGCACATCCAACACCCCGCGAAAGATACCCGGAAAACAGATGGAGTTATTGACCTGATTGGGAAAGTCGGAACGCCCCGTAGCTACTACGGCAGCACCGGCTGCTTTTGCCTGCCAGGGCCACATTTCCGGTGTCGGGTTGGCACAAAAGAAACAAATGGGGTTAGGCGCCATTGCCTGCACCCAAGTGGGGTGGATTAAATCCGGTCCCGGCTGAGCCAGGGCAATCACGACATCACAATCTTTCATGGCTTCTGCAATCCCGCCCCTGCGGCCTGCAGCATTAGTTATCAGAGCTAAATCATATTTTTGCCGATGCCGGGCCTGCAGGTCAGGGCAGCGGTCACGATGCAGGATCCCTTGACTGTCTGTTACATAGATTTTCCCCGGATCTGCTCCGGCCGCAATCAGCAGTTTGGTTATACAGATATTTGCCGCTCCCGCCCCGATCATAGCGATTTGTACGTCCCGCAGATCTTTATTCACATAACGCAGGGCATTAATCAGGGCTGCCAAAACGACAGTGGCAGTTCCCTGCTGATCATCATGCCAGACTGGAATCTCACACTCCTGACGCAATCGTTCCAGAATATAAAAACATTTAGGACTGGCGATATCCTCCAGATTGATTGCCCCAAATGTAGGCTGCAGCAGCTTGACAAATTCTATTATTTGATCTGGATCTTTCGAACCTACACAAACAGGGAAAGCATCTACACCACCTAAATATTTAAATAACAAAGCCTTTCCTTCCATCACCGGCAGTGCAGCTTCCGGCCCAATGTCTCCAAGTCCCAACACTCGCGTGCCATCTGAAACAACTGCGACAAAATTGCCTTTATTGGTATGTTGATAAACTGACTCTTTGTCTGCCGCAATGGCCTGACAAGGAGCGGCAACCCCCGGCGAATACCAGGTGGCAAAATCCTGTAAATCCTCTACTTTGCATTTAACGCCAATTTCGATTTTTCCGCGGTAGAAGGGATGAAGGCGCATGGCTTCTGCCGCCGGCTTCAGTGCTTTGGCAATACGTTCATCTTCCCGGCACATGGGCATCATCCTTTCCGGGCTTATTGTTCTGCCTGCGATACTGCTTTTGCCCCTGCTCATATAAATCTTGTCCATAGGCATCATTTACCACTACTGCCGGGAAGTTTTCTACCTGCAAACGATAAACCGCCTCCGGACCTAATTCAGGGTAAGCCACAACTTCCGCTTGTCGGACAGTGCGGGATAAAAGGGCTCCGGCACCCCCGACAGCAGCCAAATAAACAGCTTTATACCTGACTAAAGCATCCTTGACAGCCTGAGTGCGTGGACCTTTCCCTATACAGCCTTTCAGACCCTGCGCTAACAGCGCCGGTGTATAACGATCCATTCTACTGCTGGTTGTGGGACCGGCTGCGCCAATTACCTGCCCCGGCCTTGCCGGTGACGGGCCAACATAATAAAGAAGCTGACCATGAAGGGCAAAGGGCAGCGGTTGGCCGCTTTGCTGCAGTTCAGCCAGCTTTTGATGAGCAGCATCACGCGCGGTATAGATAATGCCTGAAATTAAAACTGCCTGACCGGCCTGCAGCGCTAAAATATCTGCCTCTGTGAGCGGCGTAAGAAGATGCTTAACTTTCACCTGATTCTCCTCTCCCTCTTCTATAGAATTCTGCTTAGATGGCGCGCAGCATGACAGTTGATGTTCACAGCTACAGGCAGGCTGGCGATATGAGCAGCATATGTTTCGATATGCACGGCTAAAGCTGTAATCCTGCCCCCAAAACCCTGGGGGCCAATACCCAGATCGTTGATACGCTGGAGCAGTTCCTGCTCTAATTGAGCATAATACAAATCGGGATGTGGTTTGCCCACTTCACGCAGCAGCGCTTTTTTCGCCAAAGCAGCTGTTTTTTCCAAAGTGCCGCCAATTCCTACGCCTACAATCAACGGCGGACAGGCACTGCTGCCCATACGACACACAGTCTCCAGAACAAAATCTATCACCCCGTCGGCACCGGCTGCCGGCTGCAGCATTTTCACGGCACTGGCATTTTCACTGCCGCCACCCTTAGGCACTACCGTAATTTTAACTTCTTCTCCCGGCACTATCGTAACATGAATTACCGCCGGTGTATTGTCATTAGTATTGACCCGCCGCAAAGGGTCGGCAACAATTGAGCGGCGCAAATAACCTTCTGCAGAACCGCGGCGGATACCCTCCTGAACAGCTTCGTTCAGATCTCCACCGCTTAAATGTACCTCTTGTCCTATTTCCAAATAAACTACAGCAAAGCCGGTATCCTGGCATAGCGGCAGCTGCTCAGCTCTGGCCAGTTCGGCATTTTGCAGCAGCTGTCTTAATACCTGTCTGCCGTTTGCTGATTCCTCCCGCTCTAAAGCTTGGTGTAAAGCCTGCAAAACATCTTCGCCTAAAATATAGTTTGCCTCCATCATCATTTCTGTCACCGCAGAACTTATTTTCGACACATCAAGCTCGCGCATTTTTTTCTGACAAACCTCCCTTCCCTGCATCAATAGTTATATTTATTTATTCTTTTGGCATTACCAGCTCAGTTAAACCTCCAGTTA
>JAAYKP010000038.1 GCA_012522335.1 Bacillota bacterium | reverse complement strand
TTTGATCGGCTAAACGAACTTTTAATCCGGCCTCTTCCAAAAGATTCGTGGCGTTTTGCAGCGTTTCTCCTTCTACAGCCGGCACTTCTACTTCCGGCACATAAAATACCTGCACCAGGCGGATAGCAGCAAAAACAAAGAGTGCCAACAACAGCACAGCGCCGGCGATGACAGCAGTGCGCCTCTTTGAACTTCTTTTTGTCGTTTTATGTTTACTTTGACCAGCGCTGCCGCTGCCCGTAATCGGTGCAGGCTCAATGGTCGAACTTCGTCCTTCCCGACCCTGCAGCCAGGCAGTAAGCTCTGCAGCCATTTCCCGTGCCGAAGAAAAGCGCTCTGCCGGCTCTTTTGCCACTGCCCTGGCTATAATTCTGCTGACAGCATCCGGTATTTCCGGATTCAATTCCTGAGCCCGGGGAAAAGGTTCCTGTAAATGTTTTAAGGCAATGGAAACGGGTGACTCTCCCTGATAAGGAAGCCGTCCTGTCAGCATCTCAAAGAGGACAATACCTAAGGAATACAAATCTGACTTTTCATCTGTCAGTCCACCCCGTGCCTGTTCCGGTGAGAAGTAGTGAACTGAGCCTAAGAGCGAACCATTATTGTAAGTAATGGTGGAAGCGGTAACGGCCTGGGCAATGCCAAAATCTGTGACTTTGACACGGCCATCATCACTGATTAAGATATTATGCGGTTTCACATCACGATGAATAATACCATGTTTATGCGCATGCTCTAAAGCTTGGGCAATGTGTAAAGCATACTCAACCGCCAGGCGGACAGGCAAACGTTCCTCCGCTGTTATCATCTCTTTCAGAGATCTGCCCTGTATATACTCCATAACAATATAATGAATACCGTCTTCATAGCCTACATCATAAATACTAACGATATTGGGATGCGAAAGGCTTGCCGCCGCCTGCGCTTCACGACGAAAACGGCGCACAAAATCCTGATCGCTAACATATTCGGGTCGCAATACTTTAACGGTAACATGCCGGTTAAGGAGGTTATCCATTCCTTTATAAACAAAGGCGGTACCTCCGTCTCCTATCTTTTCCACTATTTGATAACGATTCCCCAGTATCTTCCCAATCATCTCTTCACCTCTAGTCGTTGGCCAGAGCTAAATATCATAGACTAATACAGCCGTAATATTATCTGTACCGCCCCTGTCATTGGCCAGAGCTACCAGCTCCTGCACAATTTCCTGTGGCGCCTTATTTTGTACTGCAATCTGTTTTATCTCATCATTACCAACCAGACCGTGTAACCCATCACTGCAGAGCAGCAGCCGGTCATTTTGTATTAATGTTAACGGCAGCAAGTCAAAAACGGCAGTTTCATCAGTACCGAGAGCTCGCGTTAAGATGTTGCGCTGAGGATGGCCCTCCTGCTCCTCTTCACTAATTTGACCGGTTTTTACCAGCTGCGAAACAAGAGTATGATCGTCTGTCAGAGGAAAGAGCTCCTGCCCACGCAGTAAATACGCACGAGTGTCACCAATATGGGCCAGCCAATTTTGGTCTGCAGCAGCAGCCAACAAGGTCAAAGTTGTGCCCATACCGCTGTAAGCGGTATTACTGAGACCGGCATTTAATACTTCGGCATTGGCCTGCGCCAGCATTTTTTCCAGTAAGGGACGAATTGTTTTACCGGCAGCAGCGGCAGCAAAAAAATCTTGTTGATGTGTCAGGCAAAATCTTTGCACTGCTTCTAAAGCCATACTGCTGGCTACTTCCCCGGCGGCATGCCCTCCCATACCATCTGCTACCGCAAAAACAGCAATAGCTTCGTTAGCAGCAATCAGATAACGATCTTCATTGTTAGACCGCACCTTTCCCCGATGGCTGATTCCTACTGCTTGCATGATTTCACCCCTCGTTCCTCGGCTCCCCGCAGTAATTGTTGCGAAGCTGCCCACAGGCTGCCGCAATATCGGCACCCATTTTACGCCGGACCGTTACACTGATTCCCTTTGCAGCCAGTGCAGCTTTAAAGCTTTGTATTTTCTGCTGCGGACTGGCCTGCCAGGACAGTTCAGCGACAGTATTGTAGGGAATTAAATTGACATGACACAGTCGTCCGGCAAGTAAATGTGCACACTGCTCTGCATGTTCTTGTTCATCATTTAAACCGTCAATTAATATGTATTCATAAGTAATACGTCGACCTGTTTTCTGCGCATACTCATCACAGGCCGGCAGTAATACTTCCAGGGGATACTTTTTATTAATGGGCATTAGCTGATTACGGATCTCATTATTAGGCGCATGCAGAGATACTGCTAAATTTAAGGGCCAGCCGTAAGCAGCCAGCTGCCGTATTCCTGGAACCAGACCGGAAGTTGACAGTGTAACATGGCGTAAACTTAGCCCAAGACGCTGCGGATCCTTCACAGCCTCCAGGAAAGAGATTGTCGCCTCCCAATTGTCTAGCGGTTCACCCGATCCCATAAGTACCATTCCCCTAAGCTGGCTACCCCGGGCACGCAGGTGGCGCCGTACATACAGCACTTGGGCTGCAATTTCACCCATAGTCAGGTTGCGTACAAATCCAGGGAGACCGGAGGCACAAAAGCGGCAGCCCATCCGACAGCCGACTTGTGTGGAAATACATGCACTGTCTCCGATTCTGTAGGGTAAAATAACAGTTTCAACAGTTTGTCCGTCAGGCAGCATAAACAGCAGTTTTTCAGTACCATCTGCCGATTTTTCCCTCGCCGCCACAGATAGTCCGCCTATTACAGCCTGCCTTTCCAACCGTTCCCGCAGGGCAAGGGGTAAATTAGTCATGGCCATAAAAGAAGCAGCATCTTTTGGCCACAGCCATGCCAGCACCTGCCGGGCCCGGTAGGCAGGCTCGCCTAAGCCCGTGATGTACGCTGCCAATTCGGCCGGTGTCAGTGTTAAAAGATCTGTTTTCCGCAACTTAACACGTCCTAAAAAATGCTTATTTCCAAGTTACTGATGAAGCTGTTAATTTATGAATATTCTAGCGCAAGTATATCAAAAGAGCTTTGAAAAAGCAACGTTTCCTCAAACGAGTTCCATGCTGCTGAAGTGCTTAAGCTTAACTTATCTTCTGCAGCTTGGCAATAAAGAAACCATCAACCTGCTGCAGATGTGGATAAAGCTGAATGCCGTAAGCACCGGTCTGCTCCTGCCACCCTACAGGCAGGTAGGGAGTAAGCTCTGCTGCCGTGAAGTCAGAGTGATGACTTAAAAAGTCTCTAATTATCTCTTCTGTTTCTTCAGGTTCATTAGTACAGGTACTATAAACCAGCGTACCGCCAGGTTTTAACACCCGTACGGCAGCAGCCAATATTTCCCGCTGCAAAACTGCCAAAGAGATAATATCCTCCTCCTGGCGGCGCCACTTGATATCAGGTTTGCGGCGGATAACACCTAAACCGGAACAGGGCACATCAAGAAGGATATGGTCAAAGAGGCCAAAATGAGCGGGCTTAATTTCACGTACATCTAAACAGGCCGTCTGAATAATTTTAACCCCCAGCCGACGGGCATTAGCCTCAACTAAAGCTAAACGATGTTCATAAAGATCTAGAGCGATTATTTCACCGCTATTCTCCATTAGCTGCGCCAAATGCGTGGCTTTGCCTCCGGGTGCACTGCAGCCGTCCAGTACTTTTGCCCCTGCCGTGGGCTGCAAAATATGGGAAGTTAACATTGCGCTTTGCCCCTGTATTTGCATAAGACCTTCACGATAAGCCGCCACAGCGGTAAGATTGCCGCCACCCTGGATGATGACCCCGTCAGCTACCACTTCACTGGCAAATGCCCTGATATTTTCTGCTGCCAGCCGCTGCAGCAGTGCATCACGATTTATTCGTAAAGTATTGACACGGGCAGCCAGCGGCGGCACCTGATTATTAGCAGCCAATAGCTTTTCTGTCTCTTCCCGGCCAAAACGCTCCAGCCAGCGTTTTACCAGCCATTCAGGATGGGCATAGCGTAATGTCAGATAGGCAAGCGGATCAAGCTGCGGATCAGGCCACGGCAGTGAACTTTTTTTGCGTAAGAAGCCGCGCAGTACACCGTTGACAAAGGGGGCCAGCGCACGTTTTTTTCCTTTTTTTATCAGTTCCACCGTGGAATGAACAACGGCAGGTGCCGGCAGACGCTCTAAATACAATAACTGATAAAAACCGATCCGTAACGCATGTAAAACAGGTCGGTCCAGTTTAGTAACCGGCCGACCTGTTATTTGATTAATCAACCAATCAAGAGTCAGGCGATAGGTAACAACACCATAGGTTATTTCTGCAGCCAGTCGTTTATCCCGTTCATCAAGGGCATGGGCAGCAAAAACATCTGCCAAAGCCAGATTAGCAAAAGCTTTCTCTTCTTCTATCTTGGTCAGTGCCAGCAAGCTTGCCTCCCTGGCATTAAGAGTTTTCTTAGCTGCCATATTATCTTCTCCGCTCTCTTAACATGAGCAAGCGCAGCAGCTGGGTGATGGAGACGGCAGCGGCTGCCACATAAGTTAGGGCGGCAGCACGTAAAACTTCCCGCGTAGGTCCTAGTTCAGCAGCAGTTACAAATCCTCGGCTGTCCAACAAAGCAATGGCGCGTCTGGAAGCATTAAATTCAACCGGTAAAGTTATGAGCTGAAACAGTACAGCAAAACCAAAAAGCATGATGCCAATTTCCATTAACAAAGCGCCACGGAAAATGAGGCCGAGAAAAAATAAGGGGAAAGCCAGCTGTGACCCAAGACTGGCAACGGGAAAAAGGTTGTTCCGAAATGCCAGCGGTAGGTAACCCTCTGCATGCTGCAGGGCGTGACCGGTTTCATGGGCAGCAATGCCTAAAGCGGCCAGCGAACTGCTTTGATAGACATGGGGAGAAAGGCGTACTACCTGTTGTCGTGGATCATAGTGATCAGTAAGCTGACCTCTTCCCAACTCCACGCCAACATTTGACAAACCTGCTTCATCTAACAAGCGGCGCGCCGCTTGTGCTCCTGTTAAACCGGAACGTGCCTGCAGCCGCGCATTGCGTTGATATGCTGACTGCACCTGTATTTGTGCCCAGAGAGCAAAAAAGAAGGCAGGCAGCACTACCAACCAGGTGTAGTCAGGTAAAAACATAAACATCTAGGTCGCCTCCTTGTATATGGTAATCACTTAGGCCGTGAAAAACCGAAGAGCATTTTCTACTTCAAGCAGATTAACCTGAGTATTAAAGCAAGGTCCGTGCGGCCTCAGATTGGTTACGCCTAAAACAGGCAGCGGAATACAATCCAAGATGCCGCTGGTCAGATCTCTTTCACAGGCAACAGCCACAACAGCCTGGGGACGTAATTTTTTCACGGCATCGCGTGCCAGCGTCCCGCCGGTGGCAATCTGGACATGGCAGCCGTAGCTGTCACAAAGGTTAAGAATGCCGCCAACGGGACAGCGCCCACAGCGGGCACAATTATCTGTAGTGACAGTAATGCGCTTGGTACAATCTGTTATTTGCAGACAGTGCGGCAGCAGTACCAGCAGTCGGTCAGGACTAAGCTTGCCGCGCTTTGCTTTGATTAACTGATTATTTACCTCTACAAAAGATGATTGAATTTTTTCCTGAGCAATCTTACACATCCTGCCTATCCAGATGACAACAGGATAGAGTATAGAAACAGTAAAGTTTATCGGTTTCTGCAGCCAGGCAAAATCATGTTCCGAGAGCAGCGAGAAAATAATCCCCGCAAAACCAACGATGATGACAGCCAGCCCTCCTAGGATAATCAGCACGGCAAAAAAGATGAGATAGCGCACAAACCCCAGATCATGCTGAAAAAAAGACAGCCAGAGATAGCATGAGAGAGCGGCAAACAATACCATGGCACCCGCCAATAACCCCAGATAGAGACGTTTTTTAATCACTACTCCTGCCCCCTTTTATCTTACCGTTACTTAAGAATTGTACCGAGCGGTATATGATGACCACGCAGAAATGCAGCTGCTGACATTGTTTTTTTCCCCGGGGGCTGGAGTTTTGTCACCAGATATGCACCATCACCGGCAGCTACGACAAAACCTTCCTGCTCAATGGCTAAAACGGCACCACAGGGGTTCCCCTGCCGGGACACCGGCCTGCCGGCCCAGATTTTCAGACGCTGACCATTTAACTCAGTATACGCCCCTGGCCAGGGATTCATACCCCTTACCTGATTATGGATGATTTGGCTGCTCTGACACCAATCTATCTTTTCTTCGCGCCTGGTTAAAGGTGGCGCATAAGTTGCCAGCCGTTCGTCCTGCTTAATACGCGGCGCTTTACCATGTTTTATGGCAGCAATTGCTTCCACTATCAAGCCCGCACCCAAGTCTGCCAATTTATCATGTAAAGTTCCTGCTGTCTCCGTCGGGGCAATATCAACTGCCTGCTGGAGAATAATATCTCCTGTATCCATACCTTGATCCATATGCATAATGGTAATGCCGCTTTCTTTTTCACCGTTCATGATGGCACGGTGGATAGGGGCTGCGCCGCGATAATACGGCAAGAGTGATGCATGAATGTTAAGGGCAGCCAGGCGGGGTACTGCTAACAGTGCAGGGGAAAGAATCTTCCCATAAGCACAGGTCACAATAAAATCGGGTTGAAGTGCCGCCACTGTGGCGACAAAATCAGCAGCGCGAATATCTTCCGGCTGCAGCACAGGCAGCTGCAGAGTCTCAGCAGCTATTTTTACAGGAGGAGCCTGAATTCTTTTGCCTCGTCCTGCCCGCCGGTCCGGTTGGGTTACGACTGTCAAAACAGTATAATTCTCCGCCAAGGTTAATAATGAGGGGACGGCAAATTCCGGTGTTCCCATAAAGATAATGGTTGTTTTGGCCATCTTATCACCTCGGTACTCCTATTCTTCCTGTTCAATAAACCGCGTAACCCGATCAACAAACAGTACTCCATCCAAATGATCTATCTCATGCTGACAGGCCCGGGCCAATAAGCCCTCTGCAACAAAACTTATTTTATTGCCTGTTTCATCCAGCGCCTCCACAGTAACTTCTGCCGCCCGTTCTACTTCCCCGGCAATACCGGGGAAACTTAGGCAGCCTTCGATAGCTGTTTCCCTGCCGCTGCGGACAGTAATTTTCGGATTAATTAATTTTAGCAAACCCTTTTCATCCTGTACATCGATCACAACAAGACGCTTGCTAATGCCAATTTGTGGGGCTGCCAGGCCTACACCCTGGGCATCATACATCGTCTCTGCCATATCATCCAATAATTTAGTTATGGTTGGTGTTATTTCACGGACTTCCCGCGCTTTCTTGCGCAGTACCGGATCACTCTGGATACGTATTTGGCGTATTGCCATCTTCATCGTCCTCTCTCTCGTCTTCTTATATATATTATAATAAATTTTGCGGCTCCACGTCCAGCACCAGTCTGACACTGGCGGCCAGGGGGCTGTCCCGAAAAGCTGCCGCCGCTTTTTTCACGACCGGCAGCAGCGCCGATAAAGAGTCACCGCGTACCACGAGCTGCCAGCGGAAGCGGCTGCGGACTTTTTCCAGAGGGCAGGGTGAAGGACCAAGCAGCTCCACCGCACCTGCAAGCAGTGAAGACAGCAATGAACAGCTGTCTACTACCGCTCCCTCCCGTGTACCGCTGACCAGCAAACGGATAAGCACGCCGTAGGGCGGGTAACCCAGTTCTGCCCTGGCTTGGCTTTCTTGAAGATAAAATGTCTGATAATCATGTGTCTGTGCTGCAGTAATGGCATAATGTTCAGGCGTATATGTTTGCACCACCACTCTGCCGCCGGCACTGCCGCGGCCGGCACGACCGGCAACTTGTGTCAGCAGCTGAAAGGTTCGCTCCCCTGCACGGAAATCCGGTAGATTGATGGCTGTATCAGCTGTAATTACACCAACCAAAGTAACATTTGGAAAATCTAAACCTTTGGCAATCATTTGTGTGCCGACCAGAACATCCGCTTTTTGCTGTTTAAAAGCAGTTAATATTCTTTGGTGGTCACCTTTGCGAGTTGTAGTATCGGCATCAAGCCGCAGAACCCGCAATTCAGGGAACTGCTGCCGCAATTCAGCTTCCACTTTTTGCGTACCTGTGCCAAAATGTTTAATGTAGCGGCCACCACAGGCAGGACAGATGTTAGGATAAGCTTCGCTATGCTCACAGTAATGACAGCGCAGTGAAAGTGAAGCAGCATGATACTTCAGCGATACATTGCAGGCCGGGCAGCGCATCACATGGCCGCACTCACGACAGAGAACAAAAGTAGCATAGCCACGACGATTAAGAAACAGCATTGCCTGTTGTCCCGCAGCTTTTGTTTCCTGGAGGGCACTAATTAAAGGGCGGCTAAAGATACTTTTATGTCCGTCTTTTAACTCCTGCCGCATATCCACCACTTCTACGGGCGGCAGAGGCCTTTGGGCAATACGTTCCGGCAGCTGCAGCAGCCGGTAGTTTCCCCGCTCAGCTTGATAGTACGATTCTAAGGAGGGAGTGGCACTGCCCAGAATAACCTTGGCTCCATGATGCTGCCCCCGCCACAAAGCAATGTCCCGCGCATGATAACGGGGGGCCTCCTCCTGCTTATAAGTGCTTTCATGTTCTTCGTCCAGTATGATTAAACCCAGCCTTTTTACCGGGGCAAAAACTGCTGAACGGGCACCGATGATTACCAGGGCTTCACCCCTTGCTATCCGGCACCACTCATCATAACGCTCACCGGCCGCCAAGCGGCTGTGCAGCACTGCTACCCGGTCACCAAAGCGGCTGACAAAACGCTCCGTCATTTGCGGCGTTAAAGCGATCTCCGGCACTAAAACTATACTGGCCAGTCCGGCAGCCAGGCGTTGGGCAATGGCCTGTAAATAAACCTCTGTTTTGCCGCTGCCTGTTACTCCAAACAATAATATCGGCTTTTCTGCTGTAGACTGATTTATCTGAGCCAGGGCATCCCTTTGCGCCTGTGTTAAACGGAAAGCTGCCGGTGCTTCTCTCCTGGTATCGGCTAGAGGATCACGGCGTAACACCTGCTCCCGAATCTCAACCCAGCCCTTTTTCTCCAAGGAACGTACAGTTGCCCCACTGACCCCTGCCTGAGCCAGTCGGGTCAGGGGCAGTGCTCCCTGACGGGCTAATAACTGCAGTGCTATTTGCTGCTTTTTCCCCTTTGCTTTGGCTGTCTGACCTGCGGGCAGCAATACTGCTGTCTTAACCTTTTTAAAGCGCAGCCCTGTTGTAGTGCGGCTGTTTGCCGGGACCATGGCTTCCAGAAACTTAAGACGGGAGCAGAGATAGCGCTGGGCACCCCATGCTGCCAAGTCAATCAACTCTGACGTTAAAACGGGTTCCTCATCCAGTGTCTTTATTACTTCTTTTATTTTACCTATCTCTTCCTCCGGTACCTGCCGGTGCAGACGTACACAATAACCAACCAGCTTACGATTACCAAAAGGCACCAGAACACGACTGCCCACAGCAAGCTTAAGCTGCGGCGGTACACGGTAAGTAAAGGGATGTTCGTCCGGGAGATTATGAATACTGACAATAATATCGGCAAAAAGTTCCACGATAGCCTCCATACATTATGTTAAATTGAATATTTCCACATTAAGTATAACTTCCCTTGTTAACCAGGAAATTGTCTTTAAGCATAAAGAAGCCCTCCTGATTCTGCTTGCAAACACCTGACAGCTGGCAGTATAATGGACAGGGAGGTAAGAAGCATGACAAAAACCTTTTTTGCAGTGGTCCGAGAAAATCGTTCATGGATTATTCTGGGCATCATGTTTTTTATAATCGGCCTTGTTTCTGCCTATTCAGCCTTAGGACAAGAACCGTCTTTTTTAGAATTTTTGGAGGAATCTTTAAGTGCTTTAAGTAAGTTAGGCGAAGAAATCTTTAGCGGTTCACCGCTGATGGGAGCAATATTACTTTTTGGCAACAATTTTATAGCTACGATGCAAATTATTTTTTTAGGCATTTTTCTCGGCCTGCCAACTTTATCTGCAGCCATAGCCAATGGAGCCGTTTTAGGCTTTCTCTCTTATCAGCTGGTACAGGAAGGCATAGCGCCACTGCCCTTTTTCCTGACCGGCGTTTTACCCCATGGTATCTTTGAGCTGCCCGCCTTTTTTCTCTGTGTGGCACTAGGCTTAAAATTAGGCTATCACGTAGTTTTTCCCCTGCCTGAACGCTCACGCCGGGAAACATTTCTGATAATTTTTCGCGAGATTGGCATCTTATTACCTTATATTCTAGGACTGCTGGCCATTGCCGCTGTCATTGAAGTATTTATAACACCGCTTTTATTTGGCTCCTTTATGAAAATGATATAGAATACCTGCTCTATTAATATTAAAAGCCCTGTGTAATCATCAGGGCTTTTATTTTTGCAAATAGTCTAGTTTTCCTCTTCCGCAGCCGTTAATAGTGCATTTATCTCTTCCAGCAGCATGATGGCTACTTCGCGCTTTGGCAGTTTTTCCAGCTGCCGTTCACGTCCGTCCCTAAAGTATAGCGTGACAATGTTTGTATCTGTGCCAAACCCGGCTCCTGGCTGCGTGAGATCATTAGCCACAATTAAATCTAAATTTTTACGTTCGAGTTTGGCCAAGGCATGCTCGCGCAGATTCTCCGTTTCTGCCGCAAAACCGACTAATATCTGCCGCTGCTTCATTCGACCCAGAGCAGCTAAAATATCTGGATTACGTGTCAAACTAATTATAAGTTCGCCTGATTTTTTTATTTTTTGCTCACTTACCGTTCCGGGTCGGTAATCCGCTACGGCTGCAGCACCGACTACCACATCCATATTAGAGAAACAAGCCAGCACTGCCTCATACATCTCCTGCGCCGTGGTCACAGAAACAAAATCCACACCATAGGGCTGCGGGAGAGTGACCGGTCCGGACACAAGGGTTACATCGGCGCCCAGCTCAGCAGCAGCCTGGGCAATGGCATAGCCCATTTTACCACTGGAATGATTCGTCAGAAAACGTACCGGATCAAGTGCCTCTTGTGTAGGTCCGGCAGTTACCAGCAGACGGCGGCCCTGCCAGGCCTCCTTCCGCAGTAAAAGCCTGCACGCCGCAGCAAAAATTTCCTGCGGTGAGGACATACGCCCGCGGCCGGTATCACCACATGCCAATTCACCTTGATCAGGTCCTACAACAGCATAACCAAAATTCTGAAGCCGCTCCAGGTTGGCAAGGTGAAAGGGATTATCATACATTTGTGTATTCATGGCCGGGGCAAGTAAAATAGGGCATTTAGCGGCCATGACCGTTGTTGTTAACAGATTATCTGCGATCCCATTGGCGATTTTACCGATGGTGTTAGCTGTAGCCGGGGCGATCACAATTAAATCAGCTTCCTGTGCCAGGCCAACATGTTCTACGGAGAAACGTTCGCTGCCGATAAACAGTTGATCATAAACCGGACTGCCGGTCAGAGTTTGAAAAGTTAAGGGCGTAACAAAAGCTTTGGCCGCCTCAGTCATTACTACACGCACTTTTGCCCCGGCTTTAATAAAAAGGCGACAAAGCTCAGCCGATTTATAGACGGCGATGCCGCCGGTGATGCCCAGGACAACATTTTTCCCAGATAGCATCATTACTCCCCCCTATTTACCAGCCCGCTCGTAACCTACCTTACCTGCGGCAATTTCCTCCAGAGCAATGGATACTTCTTTAGTTGAATTTGATTTTACGAGTGGGGGATGTTCTTCATTAAGCATGCGCGCCCGCTTGGCCGCAGCAATAACCAAAGTATACTTACTATCAACTTTCGTCATCAACTCATCAATAGACGGATAAATCATTCCTTTACCTCCTCAGCAAGCTGCCAAATTAAATCCTGATTTCGTTTTACACGCAGTTGTTCTGCCTGGATAATACTAAGAATGCGTTCGCTGGCAGAGGCAATTTCATCGTTCACCACAACATAATTATACTTGCTGGCCTGCATAACCTCCTGTGAGGCGGCAGCAAGTCTTTTTGTTAAACTTTCCTCGCTTTCTGTACCGCGGCACGTGATACGCTTGCGCAGTTCAGCACCGGAAGGCGGCAGTAAAAAGATAAACACCCCATCCGGATAAGCCCGCATTACTTTTTGCGCACCCTGGGGATCGATTTCTAAAATTACATTTTTCCCTGCAGCCAGCTTTTTCTCAACAGCCTGCCGCGGGGTGCCGTAATAATGATCATAAACACATGCATATTCTAAAAAATCTTGATTGGCAATTGCTTCCTTAAATTCCTCTACCGTAACAAAACAATAATTAACTCCGTCTTCTTCTCCCTTCCGTGGTGGACGGGTTGTTTTAGAAACAGACAGTTCTAGCTCCGGGTTTTTTTCCAGTAAACACTTGCAGATCGTACCCTTTCCTGTACCTGACGGTCCAGATAAGACTATTAACAAACCTGGTCTAGACACGCGATTTTCCTCCGGCTGTAATGTTATTCTTCTTCCTCGGCAGCAGGTGTCTCTTTGGCATGTAACCTATGTTTGACTGTCTCAGGCTGAACAGCAGAAAGCACAACATGACCGCTATCGGTGATGATAACAGCTCGTGTCCGGCGTCCATAAGTAGCATCAATCAGCATCCCCCGGTCCCTGGCTTCTGCAATGACTCGCTTAATAGGTGCTGACTCCGGGCTTACAATGGCAATAATACGATTGGCAGAAACAATGTTGCCAAAACCGATATTTATCAGCTTTATCTGCACGTTAGTACCTCCTTTTATCTGGTAACACCCGCTCTAATCACTTTTACTGCTTATACTCTGGTACTAGTATAACGGATTTCCGGTAAAAAATGCAAGAGCGAAATATATGCCCCGATTACTCACTCATTCTATATTTTGCACCTGCTCACGTATTTTTTCAATTTCTGTTTTTAGTTCAACCACCAGTCTAGCTGCTTCGTAATCGTTTGCTTTGGAGCCGATGGTGTTAGCTTCACGATTTAATTCCTGCGTTAAAAAATCCAGTTTACGTCCCACAGTACCTGTTTCCTGTAAGGCAGCCTGAAAAGCTGACAGATGACTGCTTAGGCGTACCAGCTCTTCCGTCACATTACAGCGATCAGCAAAAATAGCCGCTTCTGTCAAGATACGAGCCGGATCAAAATCAGCCTGTCCCAGCACCTCACTTAATCGTTCCTCAAGTTTTGCCCGGTGTTCTGCGACAATGAGGGGGGCTCTCTTTTCAATGCTTTTCGTTATCTCTGTCAATCTTGCCAAGCGCAGCATGAAATCTTCGTACAAACGGGCACCCTCAGCCTGTCTCTGCTTAATTAAATTATCAATGGCCTGATCTACAACAAGTGATAATTTTTCCCAGACAACCTCCAAATCAACCTGATTATTTTCTACCCGCAAAACATCAGGGAAGCTGGTTATTAGCTGCAGGTCTGCCTGCTGCTCCAATGCACAGAGCTCCCTGATCTCTTCCAAAGCACGTTGATACGCCTGTACCAGCGGCTTGTCTACAGACACATTGACCGCCGTATCACTTTCATCATGCCAGGAGATATAGATTTCCACTCTGCCCCGCCCTAACTTCTGCTGTACTCGTCGCCGAATGCGCTCCTCTAAAGTTTGAATTTCTCTCGGCATGCGAATAGATATATCAAGATAACGATGGTTTACTGAACGGATTTCTACTTTAATACGTATAATATCGTCTGCGTCGTTCTCAGCTTGGCCATAACCGGTCATACTCGCGATCATCTGTGTCCCTTCTCTCTGTCTTTTTATAGGCAGACTATAAACCCTATTGTATCAGAAAATTGGTATTTGGCAAATATCGTCATGTTTAGCATCACTTTTTCATTATGACCATCCGTGGTGTCAAACTGCCCTTCAAGACGGCATAAAGACCGTTGATGAGGACAGGGAGAAAACAAGCTCCCAGAACTACCAGCCACTGTTCCTTCTGCAGTGGACAGGTAGCAAAAATAGTCATCAGTACAGGATGATAAAGTACAGCCAACAATAAACCGATGGATGACAGCACGGCTACCACAAGCCACGGATTGGAATATAAGGGAATTTGCAGCAAACTTCTCTCCTCACTGCGGCAGTCAAATACATACACCATTTGCGTAATAATCAAAGTGACAAAGGCCATGGTCCTGGCTTCAGCCACTTCACAACCCTGCTGCAGAGCCCAGGAAAAAATAATGAGAGTTGTCAGTCCGATCACAACACCCCTGCCTACTATTTTCTGCCATAATCCGCGGGCAAAAATGCTTTCCTGCGGTGAACGCGGCGGTCGATTCATGATTCCAGGATCAGCCGGGTCAACACCTAAGGCCATGGCCGGCAGCCCATCAGTAACCAAATTAATCCACAAAATTTGGATTGCCCGCAGCGGTACCGGTAGGCCCAGCAGCATTGCCACCAGCATCGTTAAAATTTCTCCCGTATTGCAGGCTAAGAGGAAACGTATAAATTTACGGATATTATCATAAATCCCTCGCCCCTCCTCTATGGCATTAACAATGGTGGTAAAATTATCGTCTGTTAAGACTAAGGCCGCGGCTTCCTTAGTCACATCTGTACCGCTGCTGCCCATGGCAATGCCGATATCAGCTTCTTTCACAGCCGGAGCGTCATTTACGCCGTCGCCTGTCATGGCCACAATATGACCACGCCGTTTGAGTGCCCTGACAATCCGCAGTTTATGTTCCGGAGCAACACGGGCATAAACATAGGTGTTGGCAGCTGCCTTTTCTAATTCTTTATCACTTAACTCATCCAACTCCCGGCCTGTAAGCACCTGCCCCCGCGGCGGCAGCATATTAAGTTTACGCGCAATGGCAACAGCTGTAGTTTTATGATCGCCGGTTATCATTATCGTTTTAATGCCGGCGGCTGAACACTTCTGAATGGCGCTGTGCGCCTCGGGCCGCGGCGGGTCAATCATCCCCAGCAAACCAAGAAAAATCAGCTCTTTTTCTAAGTCAGCCGTTATTTCTGTTGTCTTACCAAGGGGGCGGTATGCTACTGCCAGGTTACGCAGTGCCAAAGCCGCCATTCTTTCATTTTGCTGTAAAATCTCTTGATGTAAGCTGCCGGTTAACTCAACTACGCGCCCCTGGTAGAACATGTGACTGCATTTCTCCACAATTACTTCCGGTGCACCTTTGATATACAGGATCTCTCCTTCTGCCCCACTGTACAGCACAGACATCCGTTTACGTGTGCCGTCAAAAGCTACTTCCCCCAGACGCTGCCGATTGCGTTCCAAGTCTTCACGCCACAAACCGGCACGTGCCCCGGCGACCAGCAGTGCACCCTCCGTTGGGTCCCCTTGTATCTCCCATTCTGCCGCCCTACCCCGCCACAGCGGCTGTATTTCCATTTTCCCCCGCAATAGCTGCGCATTATTGCACAGAACTGCGGCAGTTAAAGTTAACATCAAAGCAGTATCTTGACCTGGGTTAATCTGCCGCTTCCCGCGGATAAACTTCCCCTGCGGGCTGTAACCTGTACCTTCTATGTAATAATGCTGGCCGCCGGTCCAGATTTCCTGCACATTCATTTTGTTTTGTGTCAATGTCCCTGTTTTATCGGAACAGATAATGGTAGCACAGCCTAATGTTTCTACTGCCGGCAAACGTCTGACAATGGCATTTTTACGCACCATCCGCTGCACCCCAATGGCTAGGGCTATTGTCACCACAGCCGGTAAACCTTCAGGAATTGCCGCTACCGCCAAAGAAATACCGGCCATAAACATATTGTAGGCAGGCAGTCCCTGAGCTACGCCCATCATCACAACCAGCGCACATATTAACAAGCAGCCTATTACCAGGTAGCGTCCTAACTGCTCTAATCTTTTTTGCAGAGGAGTATCTTCATTTTCGGCATCCTGAATTAAATGGGCCACGCGGCCCATTTCCGTAGCCATGCCTGTGGCCACTACCACTCCACTGGCATAACCGCCGACAGCCATGGTACCCATAAAAACCATGTTAACTCTTTCGCCCAGAACCGTTTTTTCTTCAGGCAGAGTCTCTGCGATTTTTGCTGCCGGCTCTGATTCACCGGTAAGCGATGCTTCATTAACCAGTAACTGCCGCACCTCACATAAACGGATATCAGCCGGAATCCGATCACCGGCTTCAATAAGAACAATGTCACCCGGCACCAGTTCTTCCGCGGGAATTTCATGGCGTACGCCATCCCGCAAGGTTTTTGCGGTGGGAGCAGTTAATTCTCGCAGCGCCTCCAGAGATTGTTCCGCTTTATACTCCTGGATAAAGCCTAAAACAGCGTTCAGCAGCACTACGCCGATAATTACGACCGCATCTGAATATTCACCTAACAGTGCCGACAAAAGCGTGGCACCCAAGAGGACCAAGACCATGAAATCGCTAAATTGCATTAAAAATAAGACCAAGGGAGAAGTTTTCTTTTTTTCTGCCAAGACATTATGACCTTTTTCTTTAAGCCTCCGGGCTGCTTCGCCGCTGGACAGGCCTGTATGTGGATTAACCTGAAAGTGTTCTGCAGCCGCAGCAGCCGGCAGCTGACTCCAAGGCATTTTTTCCATCTCATCACCCCACACCTTACAATTTGTCCTACCGCCATATATATGGGCAAAGCCGCTAAAAAAGCACCGACAGGGACAAGATTTATTCTTAATGTTGCCTTTGTCCCTGCCTGACTGCTATACTAAATGTGTTAACAAGGAGGAAAAAAAATGGCCTATGACGGATTGACAATGGCTTGTGTGCGGCAGGAACTACAGCAGATATTAAGCGGTGCCAGAGTGGAGAAAATTTATCAACCCGGCAGCCAGGAGATTATTTTACATCTGCGCACTCCGGCAGCAGTCTATATGCTGCTTTGCTCTGCAGATCCGCGGCTGGCACGGGTTCATCTCACTACAGAAAAACCTGAAAATCCAGCAGTTCCGGCTGCCTTTTGTATGCTGCTGCGCAAACATCTGACAGGTGCCCGGCTGTTAGATATTGAGCAGGATCAGCTGGAACGCGTTCTCACATTTGTCTTTCGCTCGTATGATGAGTTTGGCAGTCAGGCCAAAAAAAGTCTAATCTGCGAGGTAATGGGCAAACATTCCAACATCATCCTAACAATGCCCGATGAACAGGGCACAGCTCAAATTCTTGGCAGTATTAAAACTGTAGATGCAGCCATGAGCCGCTTCCGGCTTGTTATGCCCGGGGAACCTTACCTTCCACCACCGGCGCAAAACAAACTTGACCTTTTCAGTTTTACAGAAGAAGAATTGGCTGCAGCCTTACTGCAGGCAGATAATAAAACTGCTGAGCAAACCTTGGTGCAGGCCGTTGCAGGCATTGGCAGAGAGTTAGCCCGGGAGATAATTCGGTCCGCTGCCGGCACTGAAGCTGTACAGCCCATCGCCATGGTACGCTCCCTGACGGTAGAGCTGCGCAAGCTGGCGGCAGCTTTTAAGGAGGGCAAACTTAAGCCCTGTGTCAGCAGGAAAGCCGGTCAAATGCCCAGTTATTCCCTGCTGCCTCCTCCGGCATCACCGCAAACTGAATTAACCTTCTTCACTACCGTAAATGAGGCGCTTGATGCCTACTATGCGGCACTGGTTGCGGAGCAGCAAACTAAAACCGTCCGGCAGCGGCTGCTGCAGGTAATCAATAATCACATCTCACGCACTAAGAAAAAACTTCGTCTGCAGCAAAAGGAACTGCAGGAGATGGACGCTGCCGAGAGATACCGCATCTGGGGTGAAATGCTGACGGCCAACCTGCATCTGCTGCGCAATGGTATGCAGGAAGCCAGGGTAACTAACTACTATGCAGAAAACAATGAAGAGCTGATTATACCTTTAAACCCGGCACTCTCCCCCCAAGCTAATGCCCAACGCTATTTTAAAAAATACCGCAAATTACGCGACGGTAAGAAATAT
>JAAYKP010000037.1 GCA_012522335.1 Bacillota bacterium | reverse complement strand
CGCGCTCTCTTTCTTCCGGAGCCTTATCGATTTGATCAAAGGCCTGTTTTTGTGCTAAACCGGCCGCAGAAAGACAGGATGTAATAGCTGCCGTCAGCGTAGTTTTACCATGGTCAACGTGACCAATGGTACCAATATTAACGTGGGGTTTAGTCCTCTCAAACCTTTGTTTTGCCATTGCTTCTACCTCCCTAAACAAGTAGATTTTACCAAATGGAAAAAGATAAAAAAAATATACTTGGCCAAGCTGCTAACTTGTCCAAGAATTTATGTACAAATTGGTGGCGGCGAAGGGATTTGAACCCCTGACGCGGCGGGTATGAACCGCCTGCTCTACCACCTGAGCTACGCCGCCATAAAGTTTGGAGCTCACGACCGGGATTGAACCGGTGACCTCATCCTTACCAAGGATGTGCTCTACCTACTGAGCTACGTGAGCAGATTAATTGGTTGCGGGGGCAGGATTTGAACCTGCGACCTCCGGGTTATGAGCCCGACGAGCTGCCAGCTGCTCCACCCCGCGACAATGTGCTGTTGGAGCGGGTGATGGGAATCGAACCCACGTAGCCAGCTTGGGAAGCTGGAGCTCTACCATTGAGCTACACCCGCAATCACCCGGATTCAGCTCCTTGATTATACAATACATCAATAATGATGTCAACCGGCATCTTTAACCATTATTGCTAAGTCCGGCTGCAGGCGAACCTGGTTCGCCTGCAGCCGGATCATACTTTACATAATATACCGGAATTAGTTTTCACGCAGTTCCAGGTAGCGTTCCAGTTTCCTTTTCACACGCTGCAGAGCGTTATCGATAGATTTCACATGTCGGTTTAACTCAACAGCGATCTCCTGGTATGATTTGCCTTCCAGGTAATACATTAAAACTTTCCATTCTAAATCACTAAGGATTTCATTCATTTTGATTTCAATATTGTTATATTCTTCACGATTAATCATCAGTTCTTCCGGATCCGTAATCTTGGCGCCGGAAAGAATATCCAGCAAAGTCCGATCTGAATCTTCATCGTAAATAGGTTTGTTAAGAGAAACATAGGAATTTAACGGTATATGCTTTTGCCGTGTTGCTGTTTTAATGGCGGTAATAATCTGACGTGTAATACATAACTCTGCAAACGCCCTAAATGAAGAGAGTTTGTCCCCTTTAAAATCGCGGATGGCCTTATATAAGCCAATCATTCCTTCTTGAATGATATCTTCGCGATCAGCGCCAATCAGGAAATAGGACCTGGCCTTGGCTTTGACGAAGTTACGATATTTAGTAATTAAGTACTCCTGCGCAACCTCACAGCCACTTTTTGCTTGCATAGCCACTTCTTCGTCAGTTTGTATCTCATAATTCTTAAAGGCATTAGCCAGACCACGGACTTCCTGCGCCGTCACACCCACTTGCATCGCCTCCACGATTAAATAATCGTTACTCCGTAACCTGGAACTCTATGGTCAAATTACTAAAAACTCAATGCGCAACTAAAACTCATAAAGATATTATAGCCTACTGTCGGCAAAAGCGTCAAGGGCTTTTGCCGACAGCCACTGCTCAGGCCCGCTCTGACTTTGACGCTTAAAAACCCTGCCGCTGCCTAAATACTTCGTAAAGCAGCAGCGCCCCTGCCACGGAAGCATTTAATGAAGCTACGGCACCCTGCATCGGCAGACGCACCAAGAAATCGCATTTTTCCTTTGTCAGCCGGCTTAAGCCTGCCCCTTCACTACCGATCACCAGGGCCAGCGGGCCGCGGTAATCAACCTGAGTATAAAGGGATTGACCGTCCATGTCGGCACCATAAATCCACAAGCCGGCCTGCTTGCATTCTTCCAAACAGCGCGCAATGTTAACTACCCGCGCAATAGGCAAATATTCGGCTGCTCCTGCAGCGGCACGTGCGGCGGCAGGAGTCATTTGTACTGCCCGCCGCTCCGGAATTACCAGGCCATGGCAGCCGGCAGCATAAGCTGTGCGAACAAGGGCACCTAAATTCTGCGGATCCTGCAAATGATCGAGAATGACTAAAAAGGGAGGTTCGTCATTTTTATTGCGCAGCAGCTGCGTAAAAGGTGTGTAGCTAAAGGGGGGCGCTTCGGCCAGCACACCCTGGTGGTTACGGGCCGCCGCCTTTTTTTCCAAAGCCTGCTTATCCCAATACTCCACCGGGATCTGCTGCTGCTGGGCCAATGCTATAATCTCTGTCAGTGGTCCTCCGCGCGCGCCTTTTTGCAGCAGAATACGCGTAATTTTCGTCCCCGCCTTCAAGGCTTCCAGCACCGGTCGACGTCCCTTAATCATTCTTTTTTCCTCCATTTATTACCTCACATGCTGCGGTATTTTTCCCTGACGGCAGCAATTTCACCGCAGGTCAGCTCGCCCTCCGGACATGCTCCTTCACTGACGCAGGCCGGACCGGCATAAGCAAAAAGTGTCGGAGCAACTTTTTTAACTTCCCGATAAACAGCTTCTGCTAAGGCCCGAATTTCCCACTGGGCGCGATTGCAGCAGCGCAGTTTAAAGAAATTGTACAGACTGCGTGCATTCATGGTAAAAACAAATTTCGTCTCACAGGCATTGGGCAGCACATACCGGGCGTCCTCCTGATGTACCACCCGGCGCAAAGCCTGATAAGCCTGGCGAATCTTTTCCATTTGCTCCGTAAAGAGAGCCAGGGCTTCCTCATTCGCCGCCACGGAAGGAGGAACAATATACTCAAAAGCATCTTCCGTAACATAGCGCTGCGACTTTTGTGAATAAGAGCCAATGCGGTGGCGCACCATCTGATGCGACAGTGCCCGGCTGACACCCTCAACGGCAAAAGTAAAAGAAACGTGCTCAATGGGCGACAAATGTCCCATTTCTACTAACTTGTCCAAAAACTGTACAGTTTTTTCCTCTGTTAAATTTTCCAGCAGTACATCAGCACTATCCGGTGAATAACAGAGGCGGGCAGCAGCCGCCACGATTTTCTCCGGCTCCGGCGTATAGGACAGCAGGGTAACTTTCATCTCTTCTCTTCCTCCCCAATTTTTATAAGTTCCAGCAATTCATAGAGACGTTCCGTTTGTTTGCTTAAATATAACCAACCTAAAAGCGCTTCAAAACCTGTAGCATGCCGGTAGGCAGACATTTCGGCGTTTTTAGGTACGTGACTTTTAGTGTTGCGGCCGCGCCGTACCACTGCAGCTTCTTCTGCCGACAAATGTCCTTCCAGCTGCCGCAAAGCTGCAGCCTGTCCACTGGCACGCACAATGCGGGTTACCTGCTGATGCAGCTGCTGTCGAGGCAAAACCTGACGGGTTGCCAACTTTTGCCGGACATAAAGCTCAAAAACGGCATCACCGATGTATGCCAGCAGCAGAGGTGAGTAAGATTCTGCATAGTTCATTTTTTCCGCCAGCGCACCCCTTGCGGTGTATCCTCCAAGATTATCCCCATCTCCGACAGCTGATCACGGATGGCGTCAGCCGCAGCCCAGTCTTTGGCCTGCCGGGCTGCCTGACGGCGTTCAATCAGCTCATTAATGGTGCTGTCTAAAACACTTTCCTCTTTGTCAGCAAAAAACCCTAAAATATCTCCTACTTCTTCAAAAAGGGCTAAAGTTTTTTCCACCACCAACCTGTCAGGTGCCGCTTGACTTAAATAGGAGTTAGTTTCCCGGGCCAGCTCAAAAAGCACTGCCAAAGCGTCGGCCGTATTAAAATCATCATCCATAGCTTCTATAAAGCGCTGCCGGTAAACAGCCAAAGCCGCCAGTTTCTCTTTGTCGGCAGCCGACTGTTCAGCAGTCTCCGGCAGTTTATTTAACATATCACGTAAATTATATACTACATTATTCAGCCGATCCAGTCCGCTTTGCGCCTGCTGCAGCAAATCAGCCGTATAATTAATAGGATTACGATAGTGGGCGGAAAGCATAAAAAAGCGGATAGCTTCCGGCTCCACCACCTGGCGCAGATCATGGACAGTCATATAGTTGCCCAGCGATTTAGACATTTTCTGCTGATTAATGTTTAAATAGCCGGCATGCAGCCAATATTTGACAAAGGGTTTACCGGTTGCACCTTCACTCTGCGCTTTTTCATTTTCGTGATGGGGGAAAATGAGATCGGGACCGCCGGCATGAATATCCAGCGTCTCTCCCAGATATTTCATCGACATCGCAGAACATTCAATGTGCCAACCGGGCCTGCCCCAACCCCAGGGACTCTCCCAAGCCGGCTCCCCGGGCTTTTGTTTTTTCCAGAGAACAAAGTCTAAGGGATGTTTTTTGCGCTCATCAACTTCCACCCGCGCTCCGGCTGCCAGCTCTTCCAGCGGCTGTTGGGAAAGTTCCCCATAGCCGGCAAAGGCCGGGGTATGAAAATAGACGTCACCATCCACATTATAAGCCAGGCCCTTAGCCATCAAGGTTTCAATCAAAGCAATCATTTCCCCGATATGTTCAGTAGCCCTGGGATGTACATCTGCCGGCCGTACGCCGAGCGCTGCCGCATCTTCAAAATAGGCCTGAATATAGCGCTCCGCCAGCTCGGCAACGGTAATACCCAGTTCCTCGGCCCGCTTGATCATTTTATCATCAATATCAGTAAAATTCTGCACGTAAGTCACATCATAACCGCGCCACTGCAGATAACGGCGAATAACATCAAAAACAATAAAGATCCGTGCATTGCCAATATGAAAGTAATCATAAACAGTAGGCCCGCAGGCATAAATACCCACCTTGCTGCCGTTAACAGGTACAAATTCTTCTTTTTTACGTGTCACTGAGTTGTAGACGCGAATCGCCATTCTTTTCCTCCTTTTTTAATAACTCTTCCTGCTTAACGCGCAGTTCATCAATTTGCCGCTGCAGGGAGCGCATCATCTCCGCCACCGGATCCGGCAAATCGACATGATTTAAATCAATTGAAGGCACACGCTTTCCTGCATATACTACTACCCGTCCCGGCACACCCACCACCGTCGTATGTTCGGGTACATCATGCAGCACTACTGAGCCGGCACCAATCTTGGCATTATCACCAATTTTAATGGGACCGAGCACTTTGGCGCCCGTCCCTATGACAACATTGTTACCAATGGTAGGGTGACGCTTACCTTTTTCTTTACCGGTTCCGCCTAATGTTACCCCCTGGTAAATAGTTACATTATCTCCAATTTCAGTAGTTTCACCTATAACTACCCCCATGCCGTGGTCAATGAAGAAACCATCACCAATTTTGGCTCCGGGATGAATCTCAATACCGGTTAAAAAGCGGCTGAATTGGGAGATTAAACGCGGCAGCAAAACCAGACCGAGGCGATGTAAGGCATGGGCCAGGCGGTGCAGCCAAAGCGCGTGCAGACCAGGGTAACATAAAATTACTTCCAGAATACTTTTAGCGGCAGGATCACGCTCAAAAATTGCCTGGATATCCTTTTTAACGCGCAGCATGCTGTCATCCTTTCTATAAAAATATGTAAAGCCGTCTCTGTTCAGAGACGGCTGACCCGCGGTTCCACCCTGTTTGGGCACTCTGCCCCACTCATTCAGGATAACGGCTGTACCGTAACCACCTACTTGCTTCGGCGGCTCTGCTCAGGAGCGCACTTCGGACTGCTTCACTGAAAGCTCCTTTCAGCCACGGGAGCTTCTCTCTGCCAGTCTCTGCAGCCTTACTCTTCCCCTTCATTGCCTTTGCTTTTATAGTTATTACATATTATAAAAGTACGGGTGTAATGTGTCAATAAAGCTTTACAGCTGTTCCAGAACAGCAGTTAATCTGCTGGCCACTACCGCCGGGCCTAAAAGTACCAGCAGTTCATTCAAATCGGGACCATGTGACCGGCCGGAAACGGCTGCGCGCACCGTCATATAAAGAGCCTTACCCTTTACACCCACTTTTTTACCAATCTCTTTTAAAATCTGACGCACTTGCGCTGTATCCCAGGCAGACAAAGCTTTTACTTCTGTCAACAAAGCTTGCAGCACAGCCGGTGAAGTATCCAGGGCCAGCGCCGCTTTAGCTTCTTCATCCTGCTCATCGATAGTAATGGCGTCGCCGAAAAATATCTGCAGCAGCTCCGGAGCCTGCGCCGCGTATTCCATTTTTTCCTGCACAGCAGCCACAACCTGCTCTAACCATGACAGCTTGTCGGCCGTTAGGTCGGTTTCTACCAAACCGGCTTTTTGCAGATGAGGCAGACATAACTGCGTAAGTTCAGCCGGCGTCATTTTTTTCAGATAGTAGGAATTCATCCATTTCAGCTTGTCTAAATTAAAAACGGCAGGACTTTTGGAGACGCGCTCCAGCGAAAAGAGACGGGCAATTTCGGCAGCGGAAAAGATTTCTTCTTCTCCCTCCGGCGACCAGCCCAGCAGTGCTAAAAAGTTAACTAAAGCCTCCGGCAAATAACCATCCTCACGATACTGTACGACTGAAGTGGCGCCATGCCGCTTACTCATTTTCGAACGGTCTTCACCCAGAATTAAAGAGATATGAGCAAATTCAGGCACTTTAAAACCTAAAGCTTCATAAATCAGCAGCTGCCGGGGGGTGTTGGACAGATGCTCTTCTCCTCGCAGAATATGCGTTATCTCCATGTCGGCATCATCAAGGACCACAGCATAATTATAAGTAGGCAGCCCGTCTGATTTGACGATAATGAAATCTCCAATGCCGTCACTTTCAAATTCAACCCGGCCGCGCACCAAGTCGTTAACTACTAACAATTTCCCTGGCGGTACCCGAAAACGTATGGCAGGTTTGATACCGGCAGCACGCTTAGCCTCTTTTTCCGCCTGCGACAAATCACGGCACTTGCCCAGATAGCGAGGCATTTTCCCCTGGGCAATAAGGTTTTGCCGTTCTGCCTCCAGCTCCTCCTCACTGCAAAAACATTCATAAGCATGTCCAGAGGCTAACAGCCGTTCAGTGTACGGCTTGTACAAATGGAGGCGTTCCTGCTGACGGTAGGGACCATTGGGCCCTCCAACACCTACACCTTCATCCCAGTCAATACCCAGCCAGCGTAAAGATTCCAAAATCAGCTCTTCGTATTCACGGGTTGAACGATCCAAATCTGTATCTTCAATCCGTAAAACCATGATTCCCCCGTGATGCCGCGCAAAAAGCCAGTTAAACAGCGCTGAACGAGCACCACCAATATGTAAAGGCCCGGTAGGGCTGGGCGCAAAGCGTACTTTTACTTTAGCCATTTTATTCCCTCCTACATCTTCAATCTTTCCTATTATATCACCTAATAAAAATGGAAACAACAAACAGTGAAGGTATG
>JAAYKP010000036.1 GCA_012522335.1 Bacillota bacterium | reverse complement strand
TAGACTGTTTTCATGGTTTTTTCTGCTGCTTCTGCAATTTCCCAGTCAGCATGTTTTGTGGGGTCAAGCACCATTAAAAAATCCCTCCCTACTATGATTTTAACTAATTACTTGTGCCATTAGTTCCATTTCTACACATCTTCAGTTATTCCTGCCTGCAAAAAACAACTTTTCACAATTGTACCATTAAAACATTACGAACAACGTATCGCTGTTATTATCAGACTAAGACCTGAAAAGTATTCAAGCAGCAGCAACAATTAGTTTACGCTTTTCTGCCAATAAGCAGGCACGGATTTTAACCATCCGTGCCCTGCTTTAATCTTGTTTATACTCGTTTAAATTCATTGTTTTGTCGTTAATTAACACCTGCAGCGGGTCCTTTTTAATCATGCCGTCCTGGCCCCGATTAGGCTGGTATCTTCTGCCCTCAGCGTCCGCTTGTTCCGTTTTGTGTTCAAATCTGCGCTGTTTTTGCGCTCCGCTCAGCGGCTTTCCTTCCATCAAAGCTTTGATTTCCTCAGCATCAATTGTTTCCTGTTCTAATAAAGTGTTAGCCAGCAAATCCAGCTTATCGAGGTTCTGCCTAATCAGCTCTTCTGCCCGCTTATACTGTTCGTCTATAATGGTGCGGATCTCCAAGTCAATGGAACGGGCAATTTCTTCCGAATAGTCACGATCACGGGCCAAGTCGCGGCCTAAAAAGACTTCCGCATGCTTCTTGCCTAAAGTAATGGGTCCCAAGCGCTCGCTCATACCATACTCCATGATCATTTGCCGTACCAGGGAAGTGGTACGCTCCAGATCATTCTGCGCTCCTGTGGAGATCTCACCAAGCACTACTTCTTCAGCAACTCTGCCGCCCAGTAAAGTTGCGATCCGAGCCAGCAGTTCACTCTTAGTCATATAGTAGCGATCTTGCTCAGGCAGCATCAATGTATAGCCGCCGGCACGCCCCCGGGGGATGATAGAAACTTTATGCACAGGGTCTGTATTGGGCAGCAGATAAGCCACCAAAGCGTGCCCCGATTCATGGTAAGCAACAATTCTTTTTTCAAATTCACTAATGACACGGCTTTTCTTTTGTGTGCCGCCAATAACACGCTCAATTGCTTCTTCCAGTTCGCCCATACTAATCAGTTTTTTATCCCGACGACCCGCCAACAGTGCTCCCTCATTGATGATATTTTCCAGGTCAGCACCACTAAAGCCAGGCGTCCTTCTGGCAATGACACTCAAATCAACATCATTGCTAAAGGGCTTATTGCGGGCATGTACTCTCAGGATTGCTTCCCGGCCTTTAACATCCGGCAGACTTACCGCAACCTGCCGGTCGAACCGCCCGGGACGCAGTAAAGCCGGATCTAAAATATCAGGACGGTTGGTAGCGGCAATGATAATAATCCCTTCATGTGCATCAAAGCCATCCATCTCAACCAGCAGCTGGTTCAAGGTTTGCTCGCGCTCATCATGACCGCCGCCCAGACCGGCACCGCGTTGGCGTCCCACAGCATCGATTTCATCAATAAAGACAATACAAGGAGCATTTTTTTTGGCCGTTTCAAATAAATCACGTACCCGGGAGGCGCCGACACCAACAAACATCTCCACAAAGTCGGAACCGGAAATACTATAAAAAGGCACACCTGCCTCGCCGGCTACAGCCCGGGCCAGCAGTGTTTTCCCTGTTCCCGGAGGGCCAACCAGCAGAACTCCCTTGGGGATCCGGGCCCCCAACTCAATAAATTTGCGTGGTTCTTTCAGAAATTCAACAATTTCCACCAGCTCATACTTTTCTTCATCAGCACCGGCGACATCAGCAAAAGTTACACGTTTACGTGTACCATCATGCAAACGGGCTCGCGATTTGCCAAAATTCATCACCCGGTTGCCGCCGCCCTGCGTTTGCTGCATAAAGATAAAGAAAATCACCATTAAAACAATAAAAGGAAGCACAACAGAGGCAATACTGGTCCACCAGCCAGGCTCTGGGGGTTTTGCACCACTTATCTTGACGCCCTTTTCTAAGAGACGTTGAGTTAATGCATCATCACTTTCTACATTAAATGATTCAAATTTTGTCTCATCTTTTAACTTCCCCGTAATTTCACGGTCAACAATATTAACTTCTTCCACCTGCCCATTATTAACCAAGGTAATAAACTCATCATATGTCAGCTTTTTGGGCGTATCAAATGGTCTGTTGAAGAAGTTTATCATAAGCATAGCTATCAGCAGTATGACAATATAAAACATTGCCTGCCGAAAAAATCGATTCAAAAAACTGCCTCCTCTCTTCAAGGCCCAGTTTACCTCATTTGTCAATTGTAACATATTCTGTCCTTAGCGACAAGGCGCCAAACATACTG
>JAAYKP010000035.1 GCA_012522335.1 Bacillota bacterium | reverse complement strand
CTTCCGTCAGTTCCAGCTCAATAAAGCGTTCAGCCAGACGCTGCCGCAGCAGATTCAGCTGCAGCGCAACAATTTGTTTAAGTTCTGCCAGCGTTAAGGGCTTAAAGAGGACAATATCATCGACGCGATTTAAAAATTCAGGGCGAAAATGGCGCTGTAGTTCTGACATGACCTGTTCTTTGACAGCCGGAAGGATTTCACCGTCGGCCGCCGCATTCTCCAGCAGATAGAGACTGCCAAGATTGGAAGTCATGATAATGATGGTGTTTTTAAAGTCTACAGTCCGGCCTTGGCTGTCAGTCAGCCGGCCGTCATCCAGAATCTGCAGCAGCACATTGAAAACGTCATGGTGAGCCTTTTCAATTTCATCAAAGAGGAGCACACAGTACGGTTTGCGGCGGACAGCTTCTGTAAGCTGACCGCCCTCCTCGTACCCGACATAACCGGGAGGAGCACCAATGAGGCGGGCTACAGTATGTTTTTCCATATATTCACTCATGTCAAGCCGCACCATATTATCTTCGCTGTCAAACAATGCTTCGGCCAAAGAGCGGGCCAGCTCAGTCTTGCCGACTCCTGTAGGTCCCAGAAAAATGAAGGAGCCGATGGGTCTTTTCGGATCTTTTAGCCCTGAACGCGCCCGCAGGACGGCATCGGCTACAGCCTGCACCGCTTCGTCCTGTCCAATTACTCTTTGGTGCAGTATTTCATCCAGGCGTAATAGTTTTTCTTTTTCACCTTCTACCAGGCGGGAGAGGGGGATGCCGGTCCAGCGGGCCACTACCTCGGCTACATCATCAGCTGTAACAGCTTCGTTAATAAGTTTAGCTTCGCCGGCGACAAGCTTACTTTCTGCTTCCTGCAGCTGTTTTTCCAGGGCCGGGATTCTGCCGTACTGGTACTCGGCCACCTTATTTAAATCGTAGTCACGCTGCGCCTGTTCCATCTCAGTCCGCGCCTGCTCCAGTTGTTCACGCAGGCTGCTGATGCTGCTGAGAAGCTGCTTTTCATGATCCCACTGTGCCCGCAGCGCAGCGCGTTCTGCTTTTAGTTCAGCCAAATCTTGTTCCAAAGCCGAGAGCCGCTCCTGGGAAGCTTGATCGGTTTCTTTGCGCAGTGCTTCCCGTTCAATTTCTAGCTGTAAGACGCGTCGTTCCAGGGTTTCTAATTCCTCCGGCATACTTTCCATTTCTGTACGCAGTTTGGCGGCGGCCTCATCGATTAAATCAATGGCTTTGTCCGGCAGAAAGCGGTCAGAGATATAGCGATGGCTGAGCATGGCCGCAGAAACGAGGGCTGCATCCTGGATGCGCACGCCGTGGTGTAATTCATAGCGTTCACGTAAACCGCGCAGGATTGAAACAGTATCTTCAACTGACGGCTCATCTACCAGTACCGGCTGAAAGCGGCGCTCCAGGGCGGCATCTTTTTCAATATACTGCCGATACTCATCTAAAGTAGTAGCGCCAATACAGTGCAGTTCACCGCGAGCCAGCATTGGTTTCAGCATATTGCCGGCATCCATGGAGCCTTCCGCTCTGCCTGCACCGACCACGGTATGCAGCTCATCAATAAAGAGAATGATGCGGCCTGCAGCTTTTGTTACTTCCTGCAGGACGGCTTTCAGCCGTTCTTCAAATTCACCTCTATATTTAGCCCCGGCAATTAATGCCCCCATATCTAAAGCCACCAGGCGCCGGTTTTTGAGGCTTTCCGGGACATCTCCGGCCACAATGCGGCGGGCTAACCCTTCCACAATGGCCGTCTTGCCAACGCCGGGCTCACCAATTAAAACAGGATTGTTTTTAGTACGGCGGGACAGGACTTGGATGACACGGCGAATTTCCTGATCACGCCCAATCACCGGGTCCAGTTTGTTTTGCAGAGCCATGGCGGTAAGGTCACGACCATATTTTTCTAAAGCCTCATACGTATCTTCCGGGTTAGCGCTGGTTACCCGCTGGTTGCCCCGGACGGCTGTCAGAGCCTGCAGGAAAATATCTTTGGTCAAACCTAGTTCAGCGAACAGATTCGCCAGCTGTGTATCATCAAACATGGCCAGTACTAAATGTTCCACGCTGAGGTATTCATCTTTCAGCCGTTTTGCTGCTTCCTGAGCCCGTATTAATAACTGATTAAATCTCGGCGTAATATAGGTGGAAGCAGAGCCGGTAACTGCCGGTATTTTGGCCAGCATTTGTTCTAGCCGCTGCTGCAGTTTATTTACGTTAATATCAGCTTTCGTCAGGAGACGCGGAATAAGTCCGTTTTCCTGCTGCAGCAGTGCCAGCAGCAAATGCTTCAAATCAATGGCTTGATGATTTCTTTTCACCGCCAGGGCCTGTGCCTCAGATATAGCCAACTGCGCTTTTTCGGTAAACTTATTAAAATCCATCAGCCACACCCCTTTGTTTTACTAATTTTATCGTAAATATTATGCCACATCTTGTCAATTAACAAATGGTTATCCGACCTTTTCGCAGGCCGGCGGCACAAGTGAAAAAACCGTAAGCAAAAAGCTCCCCACAGGGAGCTGTAAATAAAGCAGTGCTGTTGACTAACTTACAGGGAAACAGGAACCGCCGATAAATTCACGCAGGATGGAGTTGTTCGGAATGTCGTGCGGCTCCAGGGGTACAAAGCAGGACAGGAAGAGCAGCAGCCTTTTAGCGTCCACATATTCCGGTTCTGTAGGACTGATTTTTTTCAGCAGGGGGACGGCAAATTGTTTCAGTACCGCCAGCTCATAAACTAAAGAGGAGTTAAACATAATGTCTGCTTCTTCCTGCAGTCGGAAAATATTGCGTTCTTCACCGCGGCGCACAGAAGGCCAGCGGCGAATGGTGTCCAGGGCGCTGTAACCGCGGAACTGGTGGTCGCGGATGATGCGGCGTAATAAACGGGTATCGGTTGTATGAATACGGGTATGACAGTCAACATTTAACGCCGTCAGGGCTGAAATATAGATTTTAAATTTCTGTGCGCGGGGGATTGCTTCCGTCAGACGTTCATTTAGGCCATGAATACCCTCGATCAGGAGCAGTTGATTTTCCTGCAGTTGTATTGTATGACCAACATATTCCCGTTTACCGGTCAGAAAATTATACCTGGGTATTTCCACTTTTTCTCCTTTGATCAGGCGCAGCAGATGGTCGTTGAAAAGCTCTAAATCTATCGCTTCCAGGTGCTCAAAATCAGGCTGATTGTTTTCATCGAGGGGAGTCTGCTCCCGCTCGACAAAATAATCATCAAGTGAAATGGGGAAAGGACGAATGCCGTTAACCAACAGCTGAATGCGTAAGCGTTGGGTAAAAGTTGTTTTACCGGAAGAGGAGGGGCCGGCGATCATAACAATGCGCAGTTCATCTTTGCGGGCAGCAATCAAATCGGCAATTTGGGCAATTTTTTTCTCATGCAGCGCCTCATTAATGCGGATAATTTCCGGACCCTGACCTGCCTCAATCCGCTCATTAAGAATGCCCACGGTATGGAAACCCAGGATGTTGGACCATTTTTCCGTTTCCCGGAAGATCTCAAAGAGCTTAGGCTGCTCAACATAGGGGGGAATGGTAAAGGGATCATCCGCCGTCGGAAAGCGCAGCACTAAACCGGGAGCACGGAAATGTAAGGCGAACCTCTGCAAAATACCTGTACGCGTTACCATGTAGCCGTGCAGGGAGTCTGTTAGCTCACCTAAGGAATAGACAGTAACTTCATTGGTCGGCCACTTTTGATAGAGACGCACTTTATCAAGAAAGCCGGCTTGGGCAAAACTGGCAATGGCCTGCTGCAGCGGTACTTTTTTCTTTTCAATAGGTAAATCGGCGTCTACTAATTCACGCATTTTTTGTTCCAGTGCCGCTACATCGTCAGCGCTTAAAGCGGGTGTTTTCTGAATCTCGCAGTAAAGTCCTTTACCTAAAGAATGTTCAATGTTAATCTGTGCTGTGGGGAAAAGGAGTTTTGCCGCATAAATGAGGAGAAAGGTCAAACTGCGCTGGTAAATCCTGGCCCCTTCCGTTGTGCCAAGATCGAGAAATCTGATGGCGGAGCCGGCCGGGGGCTGATGTGTTAAATCTTTCATTTTCCCATTGACGATGGCTGCCGCAATAGGGGAGCCATATGCCTCTTGTACTTCCTCACTTATTTCCAGTAAGCTGCGGCCTGCTTTTGTCGTTACAGTAGATTGATTTGGCAGGCTGATTGTTACTGCTGCTGTTTTTTCTTTATCTGTCACGGGAGATCCCTCTTTCATCTGTATTTTTCTTTAAACTGTTCTGGTTTAAGCCTGTGGCAGGTTATTTATTAGCAGCTAAAGCCGCATAAACACCTACAGGAGAACCGTGATCTGGTTAAACGACCAGCTCCACAATATCTTTGTCCTGGAGGAGGTAATCGCGCGGCACGGCTTGGCCGGGAAAGCGTGCTGATCCCCAGACGAGGGCGCTTTTCAGCTTTTGCGGGAAATCACGATGCACCTGGGCTGCAAAATCAAGCACCGTTGAACCGGTTTTAAGAATGAAAGGACGCTCCAGGTCTGCTTTTTTGCCGGGTGCTTTACCATAAATGCGAATCACGTCCAGCAGCTCAAAAACAGTCTGCCGGAAAGACGTCAGATCCTGCTGCAGGGAAAGGGGTTCTATCCTGACGTCAGGCCGCAGTTCCCGTAAAATCTCCAGGTTGCCTGCAGCATTTTCCAGATCTGCCTTTAAGCCGAGGATCAGGTAGGGCAGGGCAAGGGGATTTTCGCCGCTGGGATCAATCAGTCCCCGTTCTTCAAGCAGGGACAAAGTAGTTTCCAGCTGGTCCAGACAATCACCGGTGTTTAGGTCGATCAGCAGTAAAAGTGCATCGGCATTGCGCAGGGTACCGATTAAGCCGGGGGGAACATTATCCCCGGTAAAGGGCGGGGTGTCCACCAGTTGAATCAAAATATCTTCATACTGCATCATACCGGCTGCCGGCACTGTTGTTGTATAGGGATAATCAGCGACTTTAACTTTGGCTCTGGTTAAAGCCCCTACCAGAGCTGATTTGCCTGTATTAGGAAAGCCTGTTAAGACGACCTGTCCTGCGCCTTGTTTTTCCACATGAAAGGGATTATATGCGGTTTTTTGCTGTTTTTTCTGCTGACTTTCCTCACGCAGCTGGGAAAGTCGTCTCTTTATATCTGCCTGCAGTTTTTCCGTGCCTTTATGTTTGGGGATGGTGGCCAGCATTTCCTGCAGTGCCATCATTTTATCTTCCGGCGTACGGGCTTTTTTGTATTGAGCTTCGGCTGCATAATACTGCGGTGTTAAATTAGCAGGCAACTTCATCACCACACTTTCCATGTCCTGGTGCTAATTCTTTTCTCTCTGCAGGTAGGTGATTCCTGCCGTATTGTTAGTGAGTTAATTCACATCTTGCATCTAAGGCAGGCATAAGTTACTATGAAAAGTACATCTAAATCATGAATTTGAAACGGGAGGGTTAACATGACAGCAGCAAGTAAAAAACTGTGGGGAAAAGTTTTAGTCCCTCTGTTCTTGTTATCATTAGTCTTTGGTGTCTGGTATGTAAAGCAGGGAAGGCAGAATGATCTGCCTGCGGCCGAACCTAATCCTGATTTTGCCTTGGTAGTAACGGAAGAATTTGATTTAGAGCAGTTAAAATCGTACGGGCTGCCGATTATTCTGGATTTCGGCTCTGATGACTGCGTGTCCTGCCAAGCCATGGCATCTGATCTGGAAGAATTAAATCAGGAACTGCAGGGAAGAGCCATTATTAAATATATTGATGTCTGGAAATATGAAGAATTGGGACGGGAATATCCGGTTGCCCTCCTGCCGACACAGGTTTTTTATGATGCTGAGGGTAATCCTTTCCGGCCCAGCGATCCTCAGGCGATGAAAATGACACTTTTAGTCCATCGTGAGACAAAAGAACATTTATTTACAACCCATGTCGGCCCCATGACTAAAGAAGAAATGCTGGCAGCCTTACAGGAGATGGGGATGAAATGATGCAGCTTAGTCTGTGGCTGCAGTCGTTGGCAGAGATAATGACCACAAAAATGTGGTTGGCGCCGCTTCTGGCCTTTGCAGCGGGGGTCCTTACCTCTTTTTTACCCTGCGCTCTCTCCGGTATACCGCTGGTGATCGGCTATGTGGGCGGCAGCAGCGGCGGTGACACAAGAAAAGCATTCTGGCTCTCCGCAGTTTTTTCCCTCGGTAATGCTGTGACTTTTACTGTTTTAGGCGCCGCGGCGTCGCTGCTGGGCCGGCTGCTGCAGGGTTTCGGCAGCCGGTGGTACCTCGTTTTAGGTGGGTTAATGCTGTTAATGGCGCTGCAAACATGGGAGATCTTTAATTTTATTCCTGCTACTTATGCGGTTAGTAAAAATAAAAGAAGAGGTTTTGTCGGTGCTTTTTTGGCCGGTATCCTGGCAGGTTTATTTTCTTCCCCCTGTGCTACACCGGTTTTAGTCGCCCTGCTGGCCTTGGTGGCACAGGAAGGGAGTCTGTTGTGGGGCGTGATCCTGCTGCTGCTGTATGCTTTGGGGCATAGTGTCCTGATCATCGCCGCCGGAACAGCGGTTGGTTTTGTACAAAAGGTGTCCCGCAGCAGCAGATACGGTCAGTTCAGCAGTATGATACGAATCCTGCTGGGTATAGTAATGACCATCATTGCCTTATATATGTTTTACCTCGGATTTTAAAAAAGTGTTGAAAAGTACATAACTTTATGATAACATGACGAAAGTATAATATTTTTAAGATGGTACAGAGATGCCGACAAGATATTATGAAAAAGGTTATAATAGCGGAATAGCCTTATACTGATTGAGGTATAATCTTGTTCGTGCGCTCGGACAAGATTTTTTTTGTCATGGCGACGCAATCTCGGGTACCAAATAATTTAGCAGGGGGATGTAAAGATGCAGAACAATGAGTATGTGCGTGGTTATCTTCCGGACGAGAACCCACCTTTGTGGCAGCTCTTATTGTATGCGCTGCAGCAGGTGATTGTAATGTTTCCGGCCACCGTGGCAGTAGCTATTATCACTGGCTTCCATATTTCCACGACGATATTTGCCAGTGGTTTGGCAACAATTGTGTTTCTCTTAGTTACAGGTCGTAAAATCCCACTTTACTATGGTTCCAGTTTCTCTTATGTGGCCGCCATCGGCAGCCTGATGGCTTCCGAGGCTCTTGCCGGATATCCCCTAAATGACAAAATCGCCATCGCCCAATTCGGAATTATCATGTCAGGTTTTGTTTCCATTGCGGCCGGTTTGATTGTGAACAGATTTGGCCGGGATGTCATTGAAAAAATTCTGCCGGCTGCTGTTACCGGCCCCGTAGCCATGGTTATCGGCTTAACCCTGGCTGCCACTGCGCTGCAGGATGCCGCCTCCATTGCCATTGATACTGCCGGCACCATCAGTGTGGTCGAGTCACAAATTCCACTGGCCAGCAATCTGGCTTGGGTTATTTCCTTAGTCACCCTTCTTTCCACCATTATCTTTTCAGTTTATCTCAAGGGGGTTTGGGGACAGCTGCCGCTGCTGCTGGGACCTGCCCTTGGCTGCGCCACAACTTACATTATTAAACTGGTGACAGGGATTAGCCTCTTTAAAGTGCTGCCGGAGACGGCAAACACTGGTATTTTTGCGCTCCCTATTTTTACCCTGCCTAAACCAACGTGGCTGGCGATAGCTGCCATCATGCCCATTGCCATTGCCACTATTCCCGAATCTACAGCCCATGTTTACCAGCTGGATATCTATGTCAATGATTTAGCCAGAAAGAAAGGCTCAAAGAAAAGATACAACATCGCGGATTTGCTGGGGCTTAATTTAATTGGTGATGGTATTGGCGACATCGTTTCCGGTTTTGTTGGCGGGCCTGCCGGTACTAATTATGGTGAGAATATTAGTGCCATGGCCATTACCAAAGTATTTTCTGTGCCTGTTTTAATTGGTGCCTCGCTGATTGCCATGGTTATTTCCTGCTTTACTCCGCTGATCAACAGTATTTATGCTATCCCTACGGCAGTGATCGGCGGTTTGGAGGTCTATCTGTTTGGTGCCATTGCTGCCCAGGGTATTGCCATTATGGTAGAAAAGAATGTTGATTTGTTTAGCTCCAAAAATATTGCCATTATTGCTACCATCATGGTGATCGGTATTGGTGGTCAGTACGGTTTTAACGGCAGCATTCCTTTCTTTGGTCTGCAGGTGCCCACCATTGCCGGCGCAGCTATCTTCGGTATTCTACTCAACATGCTGCTTAGTATCGGCGAAAAAAAGCCTCAAGCCGATAAAACTGCAGCTAAATAGTGAACTTCCAGTCGTGCTGAAGCCTTGAGTATCAAGGCTTCTTTTCTCTTTTCAGCGGCGCCTTAACTGCAGTTATTCATTGACAAAAAAAATCTTTAATGATAAATTCAAATGAAGATTTAGAAAGGGGGAGAACAGTGGGAGAGAACTTAACACGCAAGCTGATTGCCGCGCATCTGGCTGCCGGTAAAATGCAGCCAGGAACAGAAATTGCTTTGCGTATCGATCAGACATTGACACAAGACGCAACGGGTACTATGGCTTATTTGCAGTTCGAAGCCATGGATGTAGCCCGTGTTAAAACGCAGCTTTCCGTTTCTTATGTTGATCATAATACACTGCAGACCGGTTTTGAGAATGCGGACGATCACCGCTTTTTACAGACGGTGGCTGCTAAATATGGTATTTATTTTTCGCGGCCGGGTAACGGCATTTGTCATCAGGTACATTTAGAGCGCTTTGGTGTGCCTGGTAAAACGCTGCTGGGTTCAGACAGCCACACCCCTACAGCCGGCGGACTGGGAATGCTGGCCATTGGTGCCGGTGGTTTGGATGTGGCAGTAGCCATGGCCGGCGGTCCTTTTTATTTAACGATGCCGCAGGTAATGCAGGTGAAACTGGTAGGCCAACTGCAGCCCTGGGTTTCGGCCAAAGATATTATTTTAGAGATACTGCGCCGGCTCAGTGTTAAAGGCGGTGTAGGTAAAATTCTTGAATATACCGGAGAGGGAGTTAAGACTCTTTCTGTGCCTGAAAGAGCAACGATTACCAATATGGGAGCAGAGTTAGGTGCAACCAGCTCCATCTTCCCCAGTGATGAAGTGACCAGAGCTTTTCTGACCGCACAGGGCCGGGAAGAAGACTGGGTGGAAATACTGCCTGATGAGGATGCGGCATATGATGATACTATAGTGATTGATCTTTCACAGCTGGAACCGCTGGTGGCCTGTCCCCACAGCCCCGATGCGGTGAAAAAAGTACAGGAGCTTGAGGGGCTGCCTGTTGATCAGGTAGCCATTGGCAGCTGTACTAACTCCTCCTATGCTGATCTGATGCAGGCAGCCAGAATACTCCGGGGCAAAAGAGTGCATGACAATGTCAGCCTGGTTATTGCCCCCGGCTCACGCCAAGTGTTAACTATGCTGGCCCAAAACGGAGCTTTGGCAGACTTGATTACTGCCGGGGCCCGGATTCTGGAATCAGCCTGCGGACCCTGCATCGGTATGGGGCAGGCGCCGGCTTCTGAGGCCGTTTCCGTCCGGACTTTTAACCGCAACTTCCCGGGACGCTCCGGTACTGCCAGTGCCGATGTTTATTTAGCCAGCCCTGAAGTGGCAGCAGCTGCTGCACTGACCGGACGGCTGACTGATCCCCGCATCTTGGGAGCTTATGAGCGTATTGTTTTACCGGAACAATTCCTGCTTGATGATGGCATGATTATTCCTCCGGCAGCTGAGCCCGAGCGTGTGGAGGTCGTGCGCGGTCCTAATATTAAGCCGCTGCCCATCAATCATCCCCTGCCGACTGATTTAACAGCACCGGTACTGCTAAAGGTGGCGGACAATATTACGACCGATCATATTATGCCGGCGGGAGCTAAAATACTGCCTTTACGCTCAAATATCCCGGCGATTAGTGAATTTGCCTTTGCCGGTATTGATCCCGATTTTGCCACACGGGCCAAAGCAGCCGGCAGCGGTATAGTCATTGGTGGTCATAACTATGGTCAGGGTTCCAGTCGTGAGCATGCGGCTCTGGCGCCGATGTATCTGGGTGTAAAAATTGTACTGGCCAAATCCTTTGCCCGTATTCATTATGCTAATTTAGTGAACTTTGGTATTTTGCCGCTGACTTTTTGTGATGAAGCAGATTATGATGAGCTGCAGCAGGATGATGTGCTGTCGCTGACAGCGCTGCCGGCGCAGCTTCAGGCCGGTAGGACAATTGAAATCAGCAACGAAACCAGCGGCCGCAGCTTCACCGTCCAGCATGACCTCACAGAGCGGCAGCTGCAGATAATACTGGCCGGCGGCCTCCTCAACTTTACGCGGAGTCAGGCTTAAGCAGCCGACCTGCCGGTGGTTTCCACTGGCTTGGTAAGCAAGCTTAGGCATAGTAAACGCTACTAAACGAGTGTGAAAGGAGATAACCCGGATGAAGGAAAAAACTACGGCGGAAGATGTCGATTTTGTTGAGGATCCTCGTTATCGTCAATGTAATAAAGAGGCATTAATGGGACTAGGACTGGGTCTGCTTAACCTCCTGTGGTGGTTTGCCTGGGGTTATGGTGCAGGTTCACAGTCAGTGCAAAACTACAGCTATATATTGGGCTTTCCTCTGTGGTTTTTTATGAGCTGTATTGTTGGTGCCGTCTTGTTTACTGTGCTGGCCGCCGTCATGGTAAAAAAATACTTTCAAGATATGCCCCTTGGTCCCCTTGATGAAAAGAAGCAGGAAGGAGGAAGGTGATATAAGATGGCCGGTGCCCGCTTTGATGTGCTCCTTCCGCTGCTTTTTTACTTTGTCGCTGTTTATATCCTGGGTTTTTACAGTATGAAATATGTTTCCCAGGCCAGCCGCAGAGAAGGCAAGGGCTTCCTGACAGAATATTTAGTTGGTGACCGCAAAATGGGAGGCTTTGTGCTGGCGATGACGCTGGTGGCTACCTACTTAAGTGCCGGCAGTTTTATTGGTGGTCCCGGCACAGCTTATAGTATGGGCCTTTCCTGGGTGTTTCTGGCCATGGCCCAAATGCCGACCGGTTATTTTACTTTGGCGGTGTTGGGGAAAAAATTTGCCATTGTGGCGCGTAAGATTAATGCCGTGACAGTCTCTGATTTTCTCAAGGAGCGCTACGAGAATAAAACACTGGTACTGTTAGTTTCAGTTTCAGTAGTATTTTTCTTTATTGCCGCCATGACAGCGCAGTTTGTCGGAGCGGCGCGCCTGCTGCAGGGAGCAGTGAATGTGCCTTACCAGGTGGCGCTGACTATGTTTGCGCTGACCGTAATTATTTATACCATTGTTGGCGGCTTTCGCGCCGTTGTGCTCACTGACACTTTGCAGGGTGTAGTTATGAGCATTAGTACCCTGGTGTTAATTATTGCAGCCATTGCGGCCGGTGGCGGTGTTAAAAACATTGTTGACAGCTTATCTGCCCTTGATCCCGGTTTGATCTCACCCTATGGACCCGATCCCACTTTTACTTCGATGGCTTGGGTGACTTCATTCTGGATTTTGGTTGGTTTTGCTGTTGTCGGCCTGCCGCAAGTTGCCACCAGGGCCATGGGTTATAAAGACTGCCGGAGTTTAAACAGGGCGATCATTTACGGTACCGCAGTGTCAAATTTTTTACTTCTGGCGATGCATTTACTTGGCGCTTTTGGTCGTGTGCTGGTAGCAGATATCTCTACCGGCGATTTAGTTGTGCCCGCGGTTGTCACCAAGCTTTTCCCCAACTGGCTGGCGGGAGTGGTGTTGGCCGGACCGTTGGCTGCAGTAATGTCAACTGTAGATTCGCAGCTGCTTGTCGCCGTTGGCGCCATTATCAATGATATTTATGCCATTTTATTTGACCTCTCAGGGAAAAAGACAGCCCGGATAACTTTCATTAGTTCGGTAGCTATCGGCGTGATTACTTTTGCCGCCGCTTTTAATCCGCCGGAACTGATGGTGTGGTTAAATTTATACGCCAATGCCGGTTTAATTTCTACCTTCTTATGGCCGGTGATCCTCGGCTTATACTGGAAGCGCGCCAATACGGCAGGTGCTTTTGCATCTATTATTACCGGTATCGGTTCTTATATCTTCTTTAACACCTATCTACCGCGCCCTTTAGGTATGCATACAATTGTTGTTCCCCTTTTAATTTCACTTGCCGCCTTCGCCATAGTTGCCTATCTGACGCCTAAACCTCCGGCACGGGTGATAAAAAAGTTCTGGGGTATCTAAGGCTGCAGGTATGATCTAGATCACAGCACCCTCTACAAAGCCATGTTATACTGAACCTAAAGCAATTTGTGGAGGTTAAAACTGATGAAAAGAGCAATTATCCATATTGATGAAGAAAAATGTAACGGCTGTGGTCTGTGTATCCCTTCTTGTGCCGAAGGTGCGCTGCAGATTGTCAACGGCAAAGCAAAGTTGGTTGCCGACAATCTATGTGATGGTTTAGGTGCCTGTCTGGGAGATTGTCCCCGGGGTGCACTGACGATCATTGAGCGGGAAGCAGAGGCCTTTGATGAAGAAGCGGTGCAGCAGTTTCTGACCGCACAAGAGCAGTCAGCACCACAAGCACTGACCTTTAAGGGTTGTCCCGGATCGCGGGCACGAACTTTAAATGCGCCGGAAGCAGGGGAAGCAGGAGACGACGGGCAGGAGATTCCCTCTGCTTTAGGCCACTGGCCTGTGCAGTTAAGTCTGGTAAATCCTACCGCTGCTTATTTTCAAGAGGCCGATTTATTAATCGCCGCAGACTGTGTGCCCTTTGCCTATGCCGATTTTCATCGTCACTTCCTGCGCGGCCGTGCCTTAACCATTGGCTGCCCGAAACTGGATGATGCGGCATTCTACGTGCAAAAGTTAGCCAAACTTATTCACGCCAACAATTTAAAAAGTATAACCGTTGT
>JAAYKP010000034.1 GCA_012522335.1 Bacillota bacterium | reverse complement strand
GCACTTCAACACCTTTTTGCATGGCTTTACCGGCAATTAACATTTCCGGAACAAAAATCTCACCGGCTGAAAATTTGTCGCCGACAACGCCCATCGCTTCAACCATGGCTGCCAGGATGTCTTTTGCTCCCAAACCTTCATCTAAAGCTTCCTGTACTAAACCGGGAACTACTTTTGTTTTTCCTGCTTCAACATTGGCTTTAATTTCTTGTAGTTTAGACATTTAAAGTCCTCCTTGGAGTGTGTAATTTTGAGTTGCTTTGGTACTAAACAAATTTAGAGCTAAAACATTTCCTTACTCATTCTGTCAATTTCCTTAGAAACAGCTTCATAAACACCAGGGAAAGTACTCATTGGTAAACCTTGAGAGGTGTTCGGGATGAAGTAAAGCTTGCCGCAAGACCTGCAGGCTCTTTCAACTTCTCTGGCAACTAACTCCGGAGTCCAGTCGGCACGGTCAACTGTGGCGCTGTCGATGTCGCCCATGAAGGAAATTTGTCCACCATATTTTTTGATTAATTCCGGTGTATTATTAGTTGTCGTTACACCCTGCCAGATATCAATGCCCATTTCAATCATATGGGGCACCAGGTTGGCAGCATAAGAATCACTATGATGCACAATCAGCTCCACACCTTGTTCTCTGTAGAAGCCGTATAATTTTTTATAGGCCGGCATCAGAAACTCAGCGAACATATCTGGTGACAGGAAGGAGTTAATATTGCTTCCCCAGTCATCATGGTGGAAGAGACAATCAGGCTTGAGCTGTTCACAAAGAATTTTGGCATAACCTAATTTATACTCTGTGATATATTCAATCAGCTCATGCATTGCTTCCGGTTCTTCATAAAAGTTAATTAAAGTGTCGTCAATACCCATCAGATAGTGCAGCTGTTCAAAAATGCCGGGAGCACCAAAGACCGTCAGAAACTGTTCGTTACGGTCAATTTGAGCAGCCCGTGCTTTAACATCCGCCCACGCTTCTTCCGGAGCCTCCAAGGATGGCGCTTTAACTATTTTTTCCCACTGTGTAATATCCTTTAGTACTTTATGTTTTTCATCATGAACAGGGAAAGGACCGGGTACATGCGCTGGCCAGCTGATAGTCACACCCCAGCCGTTTACTACCGGTTCCCCGCCTGGGGCAGGCATCGGGCCGGCATTGGCAGATACAGGGTCCCCTATGATCAGACCGAAAGCTTCGTATTGATTCACAAATCTATCTGGATTTCCGCCTCTGATTGTTTCCAGCAGGTTTTGCCTTTTTGTTAACATCCCATAAGACCTCCAGTTATATTTCGAAATAAGCTAGCTATATGTTATGACTATTTCTTTTTACCAAAAATACCTCTTCTGTAGGCACCGATGTATTCCATGCAGAATTCATCTTTACCCAGCAGAGCTTCAGTAGCATACAGCATACCCATCATATCTCTGTTGAGAGGATCAAGAATAAAGTGATCCATCCCTGCATTCATGGCCAGTACAGCAAAACCTTGGTTGACTAATCTACGTGCGGGCAGGTTGAAAGAAATGTTACTTACAGCACCTAAAATATGGATTGTCGGATACTGCTTTTTAATTTCTGTCATAACATCGGTAACAACTTTAATGCCGTCTTCCGAAGTCGCCAGCATCTCAATCAGCGGATCAATATGTAAACGGGAGGGATCAATATTATATTCTTTTGCTTTTTCCATGATGGCAGCAAAAACTTCCAAACGCTTTTCCGCAGTCTTGGGAATTCCAGTATCATCGCAGAGCAGGGCAACAACATGCCAGTCTGTATCAGCAATGACGGGGAATAGAACTTCGATCTTGTCCCCTTCCATAGAAACTGAGTTAACTAAACCAGGTTTATTGCAGTACTGCAGAGCATCCGCAATCACACGTGCGCTGGGGCTGTCAACTGCAATTGGTGTATCAGTAACTTCCTGTACCAGGTCAATCATCCATTTGAGAGTTTCTACTTCGATTTCTTCATCAACTGAGGCACAAACATCAATGTAATCTACACCAATTTCATCCTGCACCTTAGCCAGGTGTCTGATATGGTCTGCGTCTTTAGCTGCGATTGCTTTTGCTACGGAAGGAATTGAGCCGTTAATTTTTTCAGCAGTAATAATCATAACACTTACCTCCATCTTTTTTAATGTAGAATAGTTGCGTATGCTTTACAGGAAGTAGTCCGGTCTTTCGCAGTGCTCCTCATTATTTTAACCAAATTTGTACTAAGTACCACAACCTTTACTGAGAAATTGAAAAATAATTGTCCTTTACAAAAAAAAATGTTTACTCATAAAGGCCAGCTACTCTTCACAAAATCTGCCAACTTGATCCTGCAGCACTAAAGTTATTTCCGGCACAAGCAGGACTGTTATTTACCGACATACTTCCCTCACATACTGCCCTATTTCAACAATTTAACTTCAATTTTAGTATAAATGTATATATAAATGTTGTCAACAATATCAAGTATTACGCAATGTTACCAACTTACACAATATTTCGCCAATTGCTGCAAACAAAAAGAAAGACGCCGGCATTTTTCACTGATGCGTCTTTCTTCTTTCTTAACCTTTTGCTTTTTCTGTATGTGCTGTGGCTTTATGCCCTATATCCCGGCGATAATGGGCCCCGGCAAAATGGATGGCCTTAACGGCCCGGTAGGCTTTATCAAGAGCCTCCTGCAGGGTATCCCCCCAGGCCGTAACAGCCAGGACACGCCCACCGTTAGTAAGCAGCTGCTGCCCTTGCTTGGTCGTACCGGCATGAAAGACATAGACATCTGTATGCTGCCGGACAGCGGACAAACCTGTTATCACCTGACCTTTTTCATAGGGCCCTGGATAACCGCCTGAGGCCATCACAACACAAGCTGTATGATTCTGCCGCCACACCGGCTGCTGCGCAGCCAGATTACCGTTGACCACTGCCAACATCACGCTGGCCAGGTCGCTCTGCAGACGCGGCAGCACAACCTGACATTCCGGATCACCAAAGCGTACATTATACTCCAGAACTTTGGGCCCGGCAGCTGTAATCATCAGACCGGCATAAAGAACACCTTTAAAAACAATCCCTTCTTGTTTTAGTCCGGCAATGGTAGGCCGTAAAATTGTCTCCTCCACCTGCGCCAACAGCTCTGCAGTCAGGACCGGTGCCGGTGAATAAGCTCCCATCCCGCCTGTATTGGGTCCCCTGTCCTGATCATATGCTGCTTTATGATCTTGGGAAGAAACCATGGGAATCACGGTATCACCGTCAGTAAAGGCTAAAACTGTGACTTCTTCTCCGGTCAGATATTCTTCAATCAGCACACGTTTGCCGGCTGCGCCGAATTCCTCTTCCACCAGCATTTTTTTCACAGCAGTTTCTGCTTCCTCTAAGGTTGCCGCCACCACCACCCCTTTGCCGGCAGCCAAACCATCTGCTTTAACTACTATGGGCGCTCCCTTTTCCCGCACATAAGCAAGGGCCGGTTCGACGTCGGTAAAAGTTCTGCTTTCTGCTGTTGGTATCCCATATTTCTGCATCAGCCGCTTGGCAAAAACTTTACTGCCTTCCAGCTGGGCGGCTGCACGACTGGGGCCGAAAATCTTAAGTCCGACCGCTGTAAATGCGTCAACTATGCCTGCTGTTAAAGGCAGTTCGGGCCCGACAACTGTCAGTTCGATGTTCTCTTTCCGTGCAAAATCAACCAAGCCCTGTATATCATCCACGGCAATGGGAACACAGACCGCCAGCTCTGCAATCCCGGCATTGCCGGGTGCACAGTAGATCTTTTGAACAAGCGGGCTTTGCCGTAATTTCCACACCAGTGCATGCTCGCGGCCGCCACCGCCGACAACTAAAACACGCATTGTTTTCCTCCTTCGTTAATGCTTAAAGTATCTGACGCCTGTGAACATCATCACCAGTCCATGTTTATTACAGGCAGCAATGGAGTCCTGATCCTTAAGTGAACCGCCGGGCTGTACGATTGCTTTTACACCGGCCTGCGCTGCTGCCTCTACTGTGTCAGCAAAGGGGAAGAAAGCGTCAGACGCCAGCACACTGCCGGCAGCTTTGGCTCCGGCCTGCTCAATGGCAATGCGGGCAGCACCGACACGATTCATTTGTCCGGCACCTACACCTATTGTTTGCCCGTTTTTGACCAGAACAATGGCGTTTGACTTAACATGTTTCACCACTTTCATACCAAAAACCATATCTGCCAGCTGTTGTGCCGTAGGTGCAGCTTCAGTCACAGTTTGCCATGCGGCAGGAGTAATCATTTCCTGGTCTAATGTTTGTACCAGTAAGCCCCCTGAAACTTTTTTTACATCAATCCCGGCTCGTGTTTCAGGCAGCGGCGAACGCAAAAGACGGAGATCCTTTTTACCGGCTAAAATTGCCAGCGCCTCCTCCGCATAGTCCGGCGCAATAATGACCTCTAAAAATATTTCCTGCATTTTTTTTGCTGTCCGGGCATCTACTGTGCGGTTCAAAGCCACAATGCCGCCGAAAATGGAAACGGGATCTGCCTCATAGGCACGCTCATATGCTGTGTAGATGTCCTGCCCCACGGCAATACCACAGGGGTTGGCATGCTTAACTGCAACGGCCGCCGGTTCTTCAAATTCCTGCACCATCTCCCAGGCTGCATTTAAATCATTGAGATTGTTAAAGGATAATTCCTTACCTTGAAGTTGTTCTGCATAGGCTATGGTCCCGGCTGCTGCCTGCGGCTCACGGTAAAAAGCGGCCTGTTGACGCGGATTTTCGCCATAGCGCAAATCCTGAACCTTCGTAAACGGCAGTACCAGCGTCGGCGCAAAGCGCGGTGCTTCGGCTGACTGCTGATAAAGCCAGCCGGAGATAAGGGCATCATATTCAGCCGTATGGCAAAAGGCTTCCACTGCCAGCTGATACCGCATAGCTTCACTCACAGCACCTTTGGTCTGCAGTTCGGTTAAAATGTCTGCATAGCGGGCAGAATTCACAACCACGGTAACATGTTTGTAGTTCTTAGCGGCAGAACGCACCATGGTGGGACCGCCAATATCGATATTTTCAATGGCCTGCTCCAGGGTGACATCGGCTTTGGCAATGGTAGCAGCAAAAGGATACAAATTTACGGCGACTAAATCGATGGCGCTGATCCGATGCTCTGCCAACTGCTGTCTGTGGCTGGCTAAATCACGCCGTGCCAAAATGCCGCCATGGATGTGCGGATGCAGTGTTTTAACCCGTCCGTCCAGGATCTCCGGAAATCCTGTAATTTCTGTCACACTCTGCACAGGGACACCGGCTGCTGCCAGTGTTTTTTGTGTACCGCCGGTGGAAACAATAGTGTAGCCGTGTGCGGCCAAACCACGGGCAAAATCAACGATGCCTGTCTTGTCAGAGACACTAAGTAAAGCCAGTTTAGTTGTCATCAATCAGACACCTTCTTCCTTCAATCTTTAATCTGCCTTCCAGCCATAGTTTAATGGCCTGCGGATAAAGTTTATGTTCCAGCACTTGAATCCGCTGATGCAAAGTTTCTCTTGTGTCATGATCGTTAACGGGAATGGCTTCCTGCAATATAATGGGTCCCGTATCCATACCCTCATCGACAAAATGAACAGTGCAGCCTGTGACTTTAACACCGTAGGCCAGGGCATCAGCCACACCCTGGGTGCCCGGGAAAGCCGGCAGTAAGCTGGGATGAATATTCAAAATGCGCTGGGGAAAAGCGGCGACAAAGTCAGGTGTGATTAAACGCATATACCCGGCTAGAATCACCAGATCGATCTGCTGCGCCTGTAAAGCTGCAATAATCGCCCCATCGAACTCCTCCCGGCCGGCATAGTTTTTTCTGTTAAAGAACATGGTGGGGATATTATGGTTCCGGGCACGTTCCAGAGCAAAGGCATCTTCTCGATCACTAATAACTAAGGTCACCTGCGCTCCGGTAATGGTACCGTCATCTACCGCATCAATAATGGCCTGCAGGTTGGTGCCGCTTCCTGAAGCCAAGACTGCGATTCTCTTCATCCTTCTCCTCCCCTCCGACTTTTAAGCAAACTGTACACCGGTACCGCTGATAACTTCACCGATCAGCAGCGGTTTCTCTCCGGCTTCCTGCAGTAAACTTAAGGCCAGCTCCCTTTCCTGCTGCGGGACGATGAAGACATAACCGATGCCCATATTAAAGGTACGAAACATTTCCTGCTCCGCTATCTGTCCCAACTCCTGCATCAGCTTAAAGACTGCAGGCACCTGCCAGGAATTTTTATTAATAGCTACCCCTAAACCGGCAGGTAAAGCACGCGGTATATTTTCCAATAAACCGCCGCCGGTGATATGAGCCATGCCGCAGACATTAACCTTTGTTAACAGTTTCAAAACGGTGCTGACATAAATTCTGGTTGGCGTCAGCATTTCCTCACCGATAGTTTTACCTAACTCCGACCTGTACAGGGATAATGACCAGCCTGTTTGCTCCAGCAGCACTTTGCGAGCCAGGGAATAGCCGTTGCTGTGCAGCCCGCTGGAGGGCAGACCAATTACGGCATCGCCCACCTGTGTACCGCTGCCGTTAACAATACGGGAACGTTCTGCTATGCCTACAGCAAAACCGGCCAGATCATATTCATCTTCAGCATAAAAGCCAGGCATTTCCGCTGTCTCGCCGCCAATTAAAGCGCAGCCGGCCATACGGCAGCCGGCGGCTATGCCGCTGACAATGGCTGCTACTTTTTCCGGCTGCAGTTTTCCCACAGCCAAATAATCCAGGAAAAATAACGGCTCCGCACCCTGCACCACAATGTCATTCACACACATGGCTACAGCATCCTGACCAATGGTATCATGCTTATCTAACAAAAAAGCTATTCTCAGTTTAGTGCCCACGCCGTCCGTACCGGCTACCAGCACCGGCTCCCGATACTGCTGCTTAAGAGCAAACAAACCGCCAAAACCGCCAATATCCGCCAGGACTTCGGGGCGGTAGGTAGAGCGGACATGGTCACGCAGCAGTCTTACTGCCTCATTGCCGGCATCAATATCCACACCGGCGTCTCTATAGGTGTTGGCCACAATCACTGCACCTCCCGTCAGCAAGTTCTGTGAGCTTTAACTTCCTGCCCTGGGGGCAGCTTTCCATTTTTACAGGGTACTGCCTGTCAAAACAGGCTGTGCAAAAACTATCCGGCGGCAGGTTTGTACAGGCCAGCATACCCTCTGCACTTAGATAGCCAAGGTAATCAGCACCAATGGTTTTTCTTATTTCCTCTACCGACATGCGGGCGGCAATTAGCTCACCCTTGGAGGAAGTATCAATGCCATAAAAACAGGGCGCAACCACCGGCGGTGAACTAATCAGGACGTATACTTCTTTAGCCCCGGCCCGGCGCAGCAGTTCCACAATATGCATCGAGGTAGTGCCGCGGACAATGGAATCGTCCACCATCACCACACGTTTCCCTTTAACAATCTGCCAGACGGCATTTAACTTCAGACGCACCCCTAAAGCGCGAATTTCCTGCGTAGGCTTGATAAAAGTGCGGCCAATGTATCGGTTTTTTATAAAGCCCATTTCATAGGGCAGGCCTAGTTCTTCTGCCACCCCCGAAGCTGCCGAAAGTGACGAATCGGGAACTCCGGTCACAATGTCTGCCTCTACCGGATGTTCCTGTGCCAGACGCCGGCCTAAACGTTTCCTGACTAAATGAACGTTGCGGCCATGAATATTGCTGTCCGGCCGGGCAAAATAAATGAATTCAAAGATGCAGAGTGCCGGCCGTGCCGGTGGGGCAAACTGTTCCGTATGTACACCGTTCTTGTCGATAACTACTAATTCGCCCGGTGCCAAATCACGCACAAATTCGGCACCAATTGTATCAAAGGCACATGTCTCTGAAGCAATAACATAACCCCGCCGGGTCCTGCCCAGGGAAAGGGGGCGAAAACCATGCGGGTCACGGGCAGCAATGAGCTGCTGCGGTGTCATCAGCAAATAGGTATACGCACCCTGTAGAGACAGCAGCGATTTTTTTACTGCAGTAACAATATCTGTTTCCCCTGAACGGGCGATTAAGTGAGCCATCACTTCACTGTCGCTGGTAGTTTGGAAAATGGAGCCTTCATCTTCTAACTGACAACGCAGCTGCTGCCCGTTAACCAGCTGACCGTTATGCACGATGGCCAGATAGCCGTGGCGGTAACGCATCAGCAGCGGTTGGGCATTGGCAGGCAGACCGTCAGTATTAGCTGCGTAGAGCACATGTCCTAAAGCAATCTGACCCTGCAGCTGCTCCAGCTTACCGGTATCCTGAAAAACATCTGAAACTAAACCGACACCCTTTTCACCTTTGATAGTATTACCGTCAGCCACCGCAATTCCTGCGCTTTCCTGACCTCGGTGCTGCAGGGCGAACAGTCCAAAATAGGCCAGCTGCGCCACATCACTGCCCGGCGCATAAACACCTATCACCCCACATTCCTCATGCAGTTTATCTGCCTCCATTCCTGCAAATACCATGACTGAGCCTCCTGCCACATCCTATTTTAGTATTTCTGGCTGCTACTCTTTTGCTGCTAAATAAGCTCTCCAACCTAAAGCAGACAGCCGCTCTGCCCTTTCTTCCACCTGCTGCCGCAAGTTATCTTTGTAGCTTATCATCTGCTTTCGGAGCGCTTCGTCTGCCGTAGCCAATATTTGGACAGCCAGTAAACCGGCGTTTTTCGCCCCGTTAATGGCCACGGCAGCTACCGGGACACCAGAGGGCATCTGCACCATGGAGTATAACGAGTCGGCACCGGCTAAGGCCTTGGATAAAATCGGCACACCAATGACCGGCAGTTCGGTATAAGCAGCAGCTACACCGGCCAAATGCGCGGCACCGCCGGCACCGGCGATAATGACACGCAGACCGCGCGCAGCGGCTGTGCGGGCGTACTGTTCTACTTTTTCTGGCGTCCTGTGCGCAGACATTACTGCCAGTTCATACGACACATTAAATTCTTCCATCACCTCCGCCGCAGCACTCATCACAGGTAGATCAGAATCACTGCCCATGATGATACCTACCAAAGGTGCTTCCTGCATGGACATTTGACCTCCTTTAACATGATTTCTTCAGTTAGTCTGTCTCAATTTACTGCTGCTCAGCCGCTGTTTTGGCAAAAGGTTGGGAAAGATAAAGGGGCCGTAGTAATACGACCCCTGCCTGCTGCCTTACAGTAAAAAGTGTGCCAGTGAAACTGCACAGAGAACATAGCTGAACCAATGTACTTCTTTAGCCCGACCGGCAGCTACTTTCATCAACGGATAAGCAATGAAACCGGCAGAAATACCACTGGCAATAGAGTAGGAAAAGGGCATCACGGCAATAGTTAAAAATGCAGGAAATGCTTCTGTAAAATCATCAAAATCAATTTCCGTAACCGCACCCATCATTAAGACCCCGACAATTACCAGCGCCGGCGCAGTGGCTGCACCAGGCACAATTAGTGCCAGTGGGGTAAAGAAAAGGGCTAACAGGAAGAGCACCCCGGTGGTTACGGCAGTAAGACCTGTTTTGCCGCCTTCGGAAATACCGGCAGAAGATTCCACGTAAGTGGTAACAGTGCTGGTACCTAAGACTGCTCCAAGCATAGTACCAATGGCATCTACAATCATGGCGCCTCTCATTTGCGGCAGGCGACCATCCTTATCCAGAAAACCGGCACGGGCACTGGTACCCATCAGTGTACCTAAAGTATCAAACATATCGACAAAAACCAGCGAGAAAATAACCATAAAGCCAAGCTTGAGGGCTCCTACAAAATCCAGCTTAAACATAATCGGCGCCAAGCTGGCGGGAGCGCCAACTAAATCACCTATTGATTGCGGCATTTGGGTAACACCGTTAAACATGCCGATGACAGTGGAAATCAGGATACCAATGAGAATTGCACCTTTCACTCTTAAAGCCATTAATAGAGCAGTAATAATTAAACCAAGTAAAGCTACCGTGGGACCCGCTTCTTTAATGTTGCCTAAAGCAACAACTGTGGCCGGATCAGCAACAACGATGCCGGCGTTGATTAAGCCGATGAGGGCAATAAAAAGACCGATACCTGCAGCAACGGCACGCTTCATGCTGGTGGGAATTGCCTTATCAATTTGATCAATTACACCAAGAAGACTACAGAGAAAAAATACAATACCGGAAATTAGTACTGCCCCCAAGGCTGCTTCCCAGCCGTATTGTGGAGCAACAGTAAAGGCAAAAAAAGCATTTAAACCCATGCCGGAAGCTAAAGCAAAGGGCAAATTAGTAACAAGACCCATTAAAATAGTTGTCACTCCGGCAGCGACAATGGTGGCTGTAACCAGGGCAGGCTTATCCATACCGGTGGTACTCAGCAAATCTGGGTTAACGAAAATAATATAAGCCATGGTCATGAAGGTAGTAATGCCGGCTATAATTTCAGTTCTCACAGTGGTGTTATGTTCTTTCAGCTTAAAAAATTTTTCCATTATAGTAACCTCCTTTATTTGCTATCAGCAAAGCTATTGGGTATTTCTGAAAGGGCCCTGCATTTCTCACCCCCAAATCAGCTAGATACTTTCACTACGGCATCGGCAGATCAACTTTTCCGGAAAAGTACATTTCCTAAGTAGGAAAAACTGTCTGTAAAAAGTGCCAATTTCCTGACCTAAATAAAAAGTCCAGACCAGGCAGGTTCTTGGAGAGAAACCTACCCGTCTGGGCTTTTATCCCTTCGGTGTAGCACAAAGTGCCTGCGCCACTTGGACCTGCTCGCATTGGCGACGGAACCCTAGGCGCACTTTCCTCCGTAGTCAGATAATTTACGGTTATCTGGTAGAAACTTTCAGGCCATATTCCTGAATTTATACGAAGATATTTAATTCATTTTTAGCTTATCAAATTCAACATAGCCTGTCAATACATATCCTCTAATTCCCATTCGGACGCAAAACCAAGAAGACTTTAATTCTAAGAAAACAGCGCCCATGCCTTATGAAAATCATGCTTAAATCGTTTCTTTGTCAATGGCAATCCTCCAATGTATCTTTTGTAATATCAAGATTACCATTTTTCAATGTAGCCGTAAATGTCGGGGGTTTATTAAACAAAGTTGAGTTTTCAGGTAGTTTGAGTATATAGTTGAGCCATGCCATAAATTCGGGGAGAACTATATCAGAAACAACCTTTTTCGCATTTTTAATTTCGCGCCTCAAAACCGTTCCCGATTGAATGTAAATTCTGTAATAGGGTATATGGTCGTTAGGAAACGAATAATATGCGTATAATAATTGACCAGGTACTTTTGAATAATAATAAATCAAGTCTGTATGAATGGTAATATTATTCTCTGCTAATAGAGTGTTCAGTTGATCTGAACTCAAAACATACCCACAGTTTTTCGGAATTTTATCTTTAGAAATTGAGTTTATCACAGTGTACCTCCTGGGCAGCCCGAAACCAACGACACGCTTAGCTTTAATTATTCCCACTCAATTGT
>JAAYKP010000033.1 GCA_012522335.1 Bacillota bacterium | reverse complement strand
GGCCGCCGGTCGGACTACCAACAAAATGTGCGCTTTCTGCACTTTACATTCTCCCCCTGCTTTTTTGCTATAGTATTACCCATTTATGTTATAAAATCCCATGGCAGCTGGAAGTACTTACCGGCAGTTTTCCGTTGACTTTTTTTCAGGGTAATGTTATGATAAACTATGCTTTTGTGCCCGTGGTGAAAAGGATATCACGCAGGCCTCCGGAGCCTGAAGTCGGGGTTCGACTCCCTGCGGGCACACCAGAAAAAGATAACAGCGGCTGCTCAGCAACCGCTGTTTTTGTTTTCTTTTTTTTGCGTCCATATTTTTAAGATATAATCCAGAATTTTTTCCTGGTCAATAAGTGACAAATCGGTAAAAGCTACACCTGCCACCAATTGTCCTTCCTCACCCTGCTTTAAATGCACTACCCGGGCTGCAGCTTCCAGCACATAATCGACTTCATCTAAAGGTATCCAAACGCTGATTCCCGTATCAACCGTCAGAGCTGCTGAAGTTAAGATACTCGCACCACCCCGGGAAAGATCCAGCAAGCAGGCCTGATGCCAGTCCTGTCCCAGTGCGCTGTCAGGCTGCCCGGTAAAGATATAAATAATTTCAGCGGTTTTCAGGCGATAGTCGCTGCGCTGCTCCCGGCGTTCCAGTGGGGCAGATTGTTTAATCTGTATCAGGGCAGTCCCTTCATTAACACAGGTAATGGCCGCCTGGCAGACATAGATAGCGTCATCGGGAACGGTAAAAGATATAATAACCTCTTTTGCCGCTCTGAGAAGATTAAGCCGGCGCATATCCGGCGCTGCAACCTGTAAAAGGAGAGTTTCCAGTAGTATCTCCACAACTTTTGCCCGGAAGGTAAAATCGTATTCAGCACTGGTGAGAGACACTTGTTTACCAACAGCTATTTTTTTTTGCTGCACAGCTCCTGCAAGAGTAAGAGGCATGCTGCCATAATCCCCCTAAACACATAAATCCTGGCGCATTCGTTTTCACAATTCTGATTACTAATTCTAGACTATTCTGCACATTCCTTCCTCTTCAACTGCTGTTCAGCAGAAATAATTGCTGATTAATAATTACATATACGAATTACATATACGATACTAAAGGCTGAAGCAGAAGCTTCAGCCTTTTAGTTATTTGAAAAAGACATGATTGCCGATTGTTACTGTAACAGGCTGCTGCCTTACCCACTGGTTGCTGGTTTTACGCGGGTTATAAAAACCGGTTGCGCCTAAGGAAGGGTCGGCACCGTTGACAGCATCCCGCACAGCTCGACGGGCACTGTCAGCAGCCGGCTGATTTATACGCCCATCAAGCACCGGACTATACTGGTAGTAACCATTTACAACCTGATAAATAACCTCGGTAATTGTGTTGGGGAAGCGAGGACTGTCGAGACGATTGAGAATTGTGGCTGCTACAGCCACTTGGCCCTGGTAAGGCTCGCCACCTGCCTCAGCCTGCACTAAGCGTGCCAATAAATCCAGTTCACTGGCTGAAAAGGTCCGGCCGCCCCGGGAAGGCTTAGTTTGTCCCGTCTTCGCTCCGGGAATCACTAGTTTTTCACCAACCTTAATCAGATCCACATTGACTATCTTATTAGCAGCAGCAACTGCAGCCACGGTTGTCTGGTAGTGCTGTGCAATTTTCCACAATGTTTCTCCTTGTTTCACTATATGCACAACCTGTGTTTCCTGACCCGGTATCGTTAAGACTTGTCCCACTACCAGATAATTAACATCAGACAAACCGTTTTCTGCGGCCAAAGCAGCCACTGTCGTATTGTACTGTCGGGAGATCTTCCACAATGTTTCTCCGGGCTGTACTACATGGGCAGCCAGCGCTTCCCCCGCCATTAATAAGACTATGACTACGGTGATTATTCCCAATAAACTTTTCCTCAAAGTATGTACCTCCCATCATAATAATGTTATGTAAACAATTATAAGGGGGGGAGGCAGCATACGGCAAACCTGCTGTGCCGGGGGCTTGGCGGAAATTGTTAAGTATTTTTAATAAAACATTAAGTGTTCTTTATAATTCAGCCTGTTTTTAGGGCTTGGTAAAATATGACCTTATCACTACCGCTATTTACAGAAAGAGTAGGGTATGTTAAAATCAAAACCAAACATATGTTCGGTCAGGAGGTGCAAAAATGCGTCGTGCCCGCTTCCCTTCCACTCACATGATAATGCCAGAGTTTCGGCAGGCGGCCCGCAAACCGGCAGCTATCCCCGATATGATTAAGCGCGAAAAAAATAAACAGGAATTTCAGCGCTTAGTGGAATTGTCACTGCGCAGCAAAATAGTTTTACATATTATCAGTACCCACAAAACCGGACTGCTTAAGACAACCGGCATTGTCAAAGCCGTCGATCATCATACCGGCAGCCTGCTGATTCAGACATTAGAAGGTCCCCGGCGTATCCACCCTCACGATGTCCAGGATATTTTAGCATAACCCTGCTAACCTCACCCGCAATTGATTTGCCTGCCGGCAGCAATCATGCTGCTTACGTAAAAACGGTTGTAATGAGCTGCTCGGCAGGCCTAATTATTAAATATTATTAACTTTCAATTTTTGAGTAGGAATTACGCCGGGCAAATTGAATAACTTGTACTAATATGTCTGTTTTTAGAGACTATTTGGCTGAAGTGACAAGCAGTAAAGAGGTGTACCATGGATTCAACTTTAAATCAGCGACAAAACAGACTTGGTAAAAAAATCAAGGCAAAACATCTGCTGCTGATGCTGTGTGTGCTGCTGGTGTTATTGCTATTTTTTTGCCGCAATATCTTCGGCAGTCATTCCTTATATATTAATGAAGTGATGAGCAGCAATCGGTGTACCATTACCGATGAAGACGGAGATTATGCGGACTGGTGTGAGCTCTATAATGCCGGTACCACCACATTAAATCTGGACGGCTACTGGCTCTCTGACGATCCCACCAATCCTTTAAGATGGGAGCTTCCGGCCGTAAAGCTTGCACCGGGGGAGTATCTGTTAATTTTTGCTTCCGGAAAAGATCGCCGCGACCTTGCCGGGCCTTATCTGCATACAAATTTCCGCTTAAGCGCAGGAGAAACCCTCGTTTTAAGTTCACCTGATTTGCGGCCCATTGACAGTGTCGAGATCGGACAGCTTTATGCCAATGTCTCCTGGGGACGTCATCCCAAGTTCCATGACCAATGGTTCTACTATCTTACGGCTACCCCGGGTTTAGCTAATGCCACACTTGGCTACGAGCATTTTTCCCGGGAACCGGCTGAAAACATTAGCGTCCGGATTAATGAATTTTTGACGGCCAACAGAACCTCCATCACCGATCTTGATGGGGATTTATCCGACTGGATAGAATTTTATAATGCCGGTGACACGGAACAGAATTTAGCAGGCTTCTGGTTGTCCGATGACGCCGCTGACCCTTTTAAATGGCGCTTCCCGGAACTCAGCCTGCAGCCAGGTGAATACTTGCTGGTCTTTGCCTCCGGCAAAAACCTGGCGGAACATAAACATAACCTGCACACTAATTTTAAATTAAATGACACACAGGATAAGCTGCTGTTTAGTACAGCTGACGGCCGCCCGGTGGAGGAGATTTCCTTCCCGCGCATGATTGCCAATGTCTCGTATGGGCGCACCTCAGACTCCTCTAAATGGCAGTACTTCCCGCTGCCAACCCCCGCCGCTGCCAATGAAACCCAGGGTTTTGATGACTTGTCAGGCACAGTTTTACCGCTCAGCTATCAGCTGCATATTAATGAAGTACAAACTATGAATCGCAGTACACTGCGCGATGAGGACGGCCAATATAGTGACTGGATAGAACTTTACAATGCCGGTACTAAGCCGCTTGACTTAACCGGTTTCGGCTTATCCGACCGGGAAACCGAACCATTTCTGTGGCAGTTTCCGTCACTTACCCTGGAGCCGCAGAGCTATTTAGTGGTCTTCGCCTCCGGCAAAGACCGGCGGGATCCAGCCAAGAATCTGCATACAAATTTCAGGTTAAGTATCAGTGGTGAGACCGTCTACCTTACAGCACCTACCGGCGAAAAAGTAGATTCTTTAGTAACCGGCAGGCTGGAAAGCGGTCTGTCTGCCGGCCGTTATCCTGACGGTGCCGGCGGCAGGCATTTTTTTATGCAGCCATCCCCCGGTGCCCGTAACAGCGGCACCGCGCTGACAGGCAGGGCGCCCATGCCTGTCTTTTCCCAACCGGGCGGCTTTTATGAAGACACCGTTACTCTTACCCTGGCACCCTCCATGCCGGTGGCAGGAGCCGTCATCCGCTATACCACAAATGGTGAGGAGCCAACTGCAAATTCACCAATTTACGAGTCTCCCCTGACTCTGACGGAAACAAGCGTGATCAGAGCAAAATGCTTTGTCGACGGCATGTTAGCCAGCAAAACGGCTAACAACAGTTATTTTATTAACGAAGAAGCGCCACTGACTGTGGTCTCTATTTTTATCAATCCCCGGGATCTCTGGGATCAAGACCAGGGTATCTATGTCTTGGGCAAAAATGCAGATCCGGAATTTCCCCATGTGGGCGCAAACTTCTGGCAGGATTGGGAAAAACCTATTCACCTGCAGCTCTATGAACCTGATGGCAAACTCGGCTTCAGTGTTGATGCCGGGCTGCGCATCGGCGGCCAGTACAGCCGCGCCATGCCGCAAAAAGCCTTCAATATTTTTGCCCGCGACCAATATGGTGACGATGTTTTTGAATATCCTTTTTTTCCTGGACAGGAACTAACAACATTTAAAGCCATAACCTTAAGGCAGTCCGGCCAAGACGGTACCATGAGCAAAATTCGGGATTGTCTCATGACCAGCCTGCTTAGCGAAACAACCTTGGATTACCAGGCTTACCGCCCTGCTGAAGTTTATCTCAACGGTCAATACTGGGGCGTTTACAATATTCGAGAAAGAATTAATGAATACTTTCTTGCCTATAAGCATCAACTCAACCCGCAGCAAATAGATTTACTGCAGGGCAATACCATGGTTCGTGCCGGCAGCAGTGAACATTACGTCGCCATGCGGGAGTTTATCGCCACGCATGACATGAGCCAACCGGCAAACTACGACTATATTAAAACACAGATGGATATAGAAAATTTCATTGATTATTGGCTGGCTCAGATCTACTTTGCCAACACCGATAGTGCCAATATCCGCTTTTGGCGGGAAAGAAGTGACACCGGAAAATGGCGCTGGATTGTTTACGATACCGATTGGGGTTTCTTTAATGTTAATCATAATACCTTGGCATACGTTACCAATCCTGAAGGCACCGGCGTCGGGCGTCATCTCTACACTACCCTGCTGGTTAACCTGCTAAAAAACAGAGAGTTTAAAGCTGAATTTATCCGCCGCGCTGCCTATCACCTTAATCATACTTTTGCCGCCGAACGTGTCATTCAACGTATTGACGAATTGGCCGGTGCCATTGAGCCGGCAATGCCTCGTCATCTGCAGCGCTGGGGAGGCTCCATGCAGGGCTGGCGCCAACACATTCAGCGGCTGAGGGATTTTGCCCGGCAAAGACCGGCGATAGTAGCGCGTCATTTTCAACAAAAATTCAACTTAAGTGCCGCAGAAATGGAGATTTTTGCTGACAGGTAAAATAAATAGAATAAAGATTAGATTACGAAAGGAGACAAACTATGTGGCGTGAATTTACACAATTACTATTTATCTCAGGCGATATGGCATTAAACTTATTTGTTTCCCTCCTGCTTTCCATATTAATCAGCCTGGGAATTGCCATGCTGTACCGAGGCACTCATCGCGGCTTAAATTATGAACATTCCTTTGTCAATACCCTGGTGCTGTTAGCACCCATTGTCACCTTAGTCATGTTATTCATTCGTGGCGATCTGGTGCTCTCCTTGGGGCTGGTGGGCTCACTTTCCATTATTCGTTTCCGCACCCCGATTAAAGACAGCCGGGATATGGTTTATATTTTTTGGGTCATTGCCGTAGGTTTAGGCTGTGGCACCAATAACTGGACTTTAGTTCTGATTTCTACTTTACTTTTAGCCATAGTTGTCTCCCTGCTTTATCTTTTTGAATATGGTCGCCCCCACCATAGTGACTTCGTCATGGTCATTTCCGGCACATCTCATTTTTTACCAACGGAAGCGGAAAGCATCATTAAACGGCAGACCATAATGGCCCGGATGCGCTCCCATGAAATTCATGACGGCCATTGGGAAATCATTTTTGAACTGCGCTTCTCACGGGTGCAGGAGAAAAATGCCGCCACGCTGCTGCAGGAAATTCAAGCTCTGGAGGGGGTTACCCGTGTCTCCTTACTGGCGCCACAATTAGCCCTGCCGATTTAACAGCAAGGGAGTGAATTAAATGCTTGCCCGTAAAGAAGTCTGGAAAACCTGGCGCTTTGAACTTAAATACCGCCTTTCACTACAGCAGTACTACTGCTTCCGCAATGCCCTCCTGCCCTACATGGAAAAGGATCCTTTCACCAAACCAACCGGCTCCTACCTGGTACGCAGCCTCTATTTTGATACCTACGACTATCAGGCTTACCACGAAAAAATTAACGGCGACTACGGCCGCATTAAAATTCGCGTGCGTGCCTATACCGACTCTCCTGCCGGCGACCCCCCGGTGCGTGTCGAATTAAAAACACGCTGGGGCTCAGCTATGGAGAAATACAGCTGTTTTACCTCCTCCTCCCTTCTCCAGCAATTTTTACACACCAGTCACTGGCCTGAGGACGAGAATAATCCTGTACTTATAGAGTTTGCCCGCCTTTACCACTTACGCACATTGCGCCCACAACTATTGGTCCAGTATCAACGCGAAGGTTTTAAAGCCAGGGATGGCAGCAACCTGCGCATTACTTTTGACCGTCATATTTGCAGTGCTAAAGCCGCCACACTTTTCCCGCAGCATTCTTTCCTGCGCCCCCAACAACCACATGAAGTAATCTTGGAAATAAAATGCCAAAACGACCATCCCCGCTGGCTGACACAATTAGTCAAACAGCATGGCCTTAAACTGCAGGCTAACAGCAAATATGCCCGCGGCATCGAAATCGCCCGTCCCGATGTAGTGACACCAATGTGGAGTCAGGGCTATTATGATCATAAAACTGCCCTTTCTGCCGCTGCCGGCAAACATCATCCCCACTCCTACTCAAATTTCGGCAGTTAAACTTAGTAAAAAGGCAGTTTAAGGCTGATGTAAATAAAAAAACGCCCGGTCTAAACGATCTGAGGCGTTTTTTTCTTCCGCTGTTAACCCACCTCCCTCTGGCCGCCCGAACAGGATTGCGCCCTATGTAGACCGCCCCGTACTAGAGCTAGCGGGAGCGGCCACATATCTAAAGGAGGTTTGCAGCTTCCTACTGCTGCAGTATATTATATGCCGCTTGCTGTATTTTTGTTATAAAAAAAGGTGGCAAAAAAGGTGGCAGGTGTATCTCTTACCCTTACCTGCTGCAGGCAGCTGTTTAAGATGTACCCATTTTGTATTGCGGTGGAATAGGAACCCAGCCTTTTAATTTTCCATGCTTTATTAGTTTACTAATATATGACCATTCTGCAGCAGTAAGCTCCATGAAAAATTGTCTTAATTTTTTATTGGTTAAAATCTGGGAAGTAGCCATGGCATGCAGTGAGGCAGCATCTCTCATCCCCTCTAATATTAAAAGATAGATAAACCTGTCATTGATCATTTCAGAATCAACAACCGTTTGCGATGTCGGGGAAAATTTTTCGGGTAACTGCACACCATAATGTAAAAGAAATTTTTCTAATTCATCGGCTTGTTTAACCAATGTGCGCAGGCCAAATTCCAAAAGAGCTCTAAAATCAGTGTCATCAACATCAGCGATCACAATGCGTGTTAATTTGATATTGACATTTCTAAAATTAAGATGATCCCAAAGCAGGCTTATCTCATTGATAGCTACCCTTTCTTTTACATCCTGCTTAAAATATTTGTATTGGGGTGGAAAATCAAGCCATTCTTTAAGCTGCATATAGTCCACGTAAGTATTAAAGCGCTCCAAATTATTATTGAGAAATTTAATCAGTAAATCTCTGATATCATCGTTTAACAAAGCGCCCCTTAAAGCGTGTGAGATGATCATTATTTCTGTTCTTAGATAATTAAAGTAATAATGGGAACTGACTCTGTCCACCATCGCTTCGGTATTACCGATAACGTTAATATTCCGGACGTTGGGAACGGGTGCCGGTATTGAATATTTCTCCAGTAAGCCTTCCAATTGCTCATTTTCTTGCTTTAGGGTCTCTACAGCCATTTTGAGCAGGTAGATATAATCTTTATCGTGACTATAATTCTTAACCCAATTTAACTGCTCAATAATTATATACCTGTCTTTAAGGATCAGCCAAAGGCTGTGTGCCTCGCTGGTGCTGATGTCCTTTTGTTGTGATTCGGTTTTGGTAGGATAGCTAAATACTTTGCGAATACTGTTAACAATACTCAAATCCATGTACTACTGCTGCTCCTTTCACCTGCTGGTTTAATCCTTATTATTTCCTAAAGCAATGCCAGTATGACCGGGACTGACCAACAGATAAAAAAAGGAACACCCAGAGTAGATTAGAGAGACCGCCGCTTATTTACCTGTTCTTTTTCTTTAACTTTTCCAGCAGATTTTGGATTTTCTCTGCCTGTTGTTTTGCAGCGCCGGCATCCAACTCGAAAGAAACATGGAGCCAACTACCTTCCCGGACATCAGCAGGCAGCAGTTTTTTCGGGATATCCACTTTTATTTCTTCCTCTCCAAACAAAACAACAGCATATTCACCTTCAAAACGATCTACTACTGCTCTCATCATGAACCTCCTTAATTTAAAGGTGGTTTACAAACACCACAAGGTACATAGTTGGCAGCTCTGGCATCCTGCACAGACGTAAACCAAAGCTCATTTTCTGCCTTAATCTGCTTTGCAGAGCGGCAGCTTGGATAATGATATTTGTCAGACTCGTGGCTGCCGACAAAATTACCTTTTGTTGGGGGCGTAGGTTCTGGCTGCGGCTCCGGCTGCGGTGCAGGAGCGGGTGCAGGATCAGCTTTCGCTTCCGTTTCAGGTACTGTGGCGGGAGGATTAGATTGTGGTTTAACTGTTTCTTTAGGTTTGTCTGGAGCTTGTGGCGGATGATACTGATAAGGAGTACTATTGTTAACGGCAAACTTTTTTCCATCAGTAGAAATCACAATAGTTCCATGCAGATCAGTTCTGTAGATATCAACTTTTGCTTCTGCCAGCAGTGTTAAAGTCTCGGCGTGCGGATGACCATACGGATTTCCTTTACCGCACATGATAACAGCTGCTTTCGGTGAAACGGCAGAGAGGAAAGCAGCAGAAAGCCCCGTCCGGCTGCCGTGATGACTAACTTTAAGAATAGTGCTCCTGAGCTTGTTGTTTCGGCTTATTATTTGTCTGAGGCTTGCCTGTTCCGCATCTCCGGCGAGCAAAAAACCCACCTCACCAAACGTTAACCTCACAACGATTGAAGCATCATTTACATTAGAACCCGACGGTGATTGAGGATGCAGCAGTTCCATTTTTGCACCGCCGCCGAGTTCGCGCCGCATACCTGCCCGACCTTCAGTAAAGATAATATCTTTCTCATCAATAAGCGTCAGGTACTCTTCAAAGGTTTTCGTTGTATGCACAACTCCGGGATCAATAACCTCTTTAACCGCAATTTTCTGCAGCACATTAATCAGACCACCAATATGATCGGCATGCGGGTGCGTACTGATCACGAGGTCCAGGCTGTTTACATTGTTCTTGCTCAGGTATTCAACAACAATATTGCCCCTTTCTCCCCCATCAATTAAGATATTTTGCTTTGGCGTTTGAATTAAAATGCTGTCTCCCTGGCCGACATCAATGAAATGTACTTTCATTTGCCCAGCCGGCACCGCAGCAAAAGGCGGGGCTGGATTGTTTTCTTTGTCGGTGTTTTCTGCTTCTTTTACAGGCTCTTTGGGAAGTTCTGTTTCATTTTCCGCCTCAGCAGGAGGATTTTCAGCCTCTACTTCTTTGCTGTTTTCAAGATTTCCGGCAACAACCGGCTGCCGCCCGGCTGTCTGCCCTTTGTCAGCGGGCAGAGCAGCACTGCCAATTCCTAAGAGGATAAGTGATATTATTAAAACTATAACTGCAGATTTTAAGGGTACCTTGGTGACAATTCCTTTAAACAACTTAACAAGTCCGACGATAAACCCAACAAGACCTAGCAGCATGAAAAGACTGCCGGGCTCTGCCAGCAGTGCGCTCAGGACAACTAAATATGTAATAGTTGCTGCCGCCATTTTCCACGGATTCCAGGAACGAAAGCCTGGAATCCGCCGTAATAATTGCATGACTTTTTCTTGATCCATGCTCAGCCTCCGTCTTAATTACTACTTTTTTTTGATAAAAATGGCACTATAAATCTTCCTCTGCAGGATTGGCATGAAAAAATTGTTTATTAAATTGTCAGGTGGGGCAGCAGAGCCAAAAAACCCCGGAAATACAGCAGAACTCCTCCCTTCCTCCTGTATTATCACATGACCCTGATAATTGGTCAAGCTGCTGAATTTGTGTTTAATGTATCCTGTTGACAGCAAGATATATCCGTTAAATAGGAAAAACCGTCCCCGCCTTTTCCGGCAGGAACGGTTTTAAATTACTATGCTTTAAGATGTACTTCCCCTGCTTACTGCCCCATTTTCAAGACAGTTATCCTCTTTCGACCAATTAATTAACAAATAGGCTAACGGGGTACCACCTAAGGTTTCCAAAGCTATCTTGATCAGATACTGACCGAGCATGATTTGAAAAAGAACATTCAGTGGTATGGTGCCCAGAAAAGCTATACCAATAAAGATAACAGTATCAAAAAACTGTCCGACAATGGAAGAGCCGATAGTTCTGACAAATAGCAATCCCGGCCCGGTCATATCTTTAATTCTTTCTAAAGCAAAGCTGTTGGTTAATTCACCAAATAAATAGGCAACTAAACTACCCAGCACAATCCTTGGTACCGGCGCAAAAATCGTAATGTAAGCCTCTTGATGCGGCCAGGTCGGCGCAGCAGGCAGGATCTGACCGATGTAAATAAGAAGTGTGAGGAAAATATTAGCTGCAAAACCGGCCAGAATAACTTTCTTTGCGTACTTAAACCCCCAGACTTCTGTCAGTATATCGCCGCACATAAAGCAAAATGGATATACTACTACCGCTGCCGGTAATATAAACGGACCTAAGACAGTCAGTTTAGTTGCTAAAATATTGCTTGTCAGCAGGGTCACGATAAAGGCAACAGCCATTACTTCTCGTTTATTCACTTCCATCCTCCCTTCTCAGAAGCTTGTTAGATCATACAACAGCTTTTTACCGATGTCAATATCGACACCTTTTTCCTGAAAAATGTCGAAATTACCGCTCATTGTTATTACAATAATATTGCTCAAATTCATAAACATGAGCAGAATTATATAGATCGGAAAGCTTAACTGGTCTAGGCAGATCAGCGAAAGCAGGGGCATTTAAAACATCGGCAGCAGAAAAAAGAGTTTCCGGTCACTCGCCGAAAACCCTTACATATGCCTTTTATGGTGCGCCTGGCAGGAATCGAACCTGCGGCACACGGATTAGGAAT
>JAAYKP010000032.1 GCA_012522335.1 Bacillota bacterium | reverse complement strand
TGCGGTAAAAAGATGGTACAGCAATCTTCATAGGGACGGATGGAAATAGGGTAAGTCCCTATTTTCACCGAGAGATCCATAATTTCCTGCTTATCCAGCCCAATCAGGGGACGCAGGACAGGTATCTGGGTGACCCGCTCAATGACATTGAGGCTCTCCATCGTTTGACTGGCCACCTGCCCCAGGCTTTCCCCGGTAATTAAGGCCAGGGCACCCTGCTGCTGCGCCAGCCGTTCGGCCAGGCGAAACATCATGCGCCGCATTAAAGTTACCAGCAGCCGTTCCGGTGTTTTTAAACGCAGCTCCTCCTGGATTTCCGTAAAGTGGGCCACATGCAGGCGTATCTTACCGCCGTAGCGGGCCAGCTCACGGCATAAATCAATCACCTTTTCCTTAGACCTTTCACTGGTATAAGGATAGCTGTGGAAATGGACTGCCTCCAGTTTGACACCCCGCTTCAGCGTCATCCAGCCGGCTACCGGACTGTCAATACCGCCGGACAGCAGCAGCAGACCTTTACCTGCCACCCCTACCGGCAGCCCGCCGGGACCGGGCAGGCGCTCTGTGTAAATGTAAGCTTCCTCTTCACGAATTTCCACATCCAAGACTGCTTCCGGCTCATGCACATCGACCTGCAGCCCGGGGAAAGTACGCAGCAGATGGGCACCGACTTCAGCACTAACCTGCTGCGACAGCAGGGGAAATTTTTTATTGGCACGGCGCGTATTCACCTTAAAGCGCAAACCGGGTTTGGCTACCTTGCTGAATTCACGCTCCGCCGCTGCCTTTATCTCCGCCATGGATAAGGCTGCGGTGATCACCGGGCTGAGCGAGACGATGCCAAAGACCTCCTGCAGCCTGGCGGCCACGGCCGCCGCATCTCCGCTGAGCACTTCCACAAAGTGGCGGCTGTGCTGCTGCAGCACCCGGCATTCGGCTACATCCCGCAGGGCGCGGCGGATATTGGCGGTTAGCGTATTTTCAAAAAATCTGCGGTTTTTTCCTTTTAAACCAATTTCTCCGTAACGAATTAAATATAAGGCTTTCATCTTTTCCTCCGTGTCATCTGGCGTAATGCTGTCACTGCGGCGCTGATTTTCTCCACCGCATAAACCACATCGGCAGCCGTAATCAAGGCGGAAAAACTGATCCGCAGTGATGATTCAATCTGCCGGGGGGAGCGTCCCATGGCCAATAAAACATGACTGGGATCAGCGCGGTGCGAATGACAGGCAGAGCCGGTGGACAGGTAAATACCTTCTTCCGCCAAGGCATGCAGCAAAACTTCCCCTTTAATGTCCGGCACGGTAAGATTAACAATATGCGGTGCCCCGTCTAGGGGGCCGTTCTGCCTGACATCGGGCAGCCGCTGCTGCAGCTCCTCCAGAAACAGCCGCTTTAGTTCAGCCAGCTGCCGGTAATTTTCTTCCTGCCGGGCTAACTGCAGCCGGACAGCCGCGGCAAAACCAACAATGCCCGCCATATTTTCCGTGCCCGGCCGCACTCCCTGCTCCTGGTCACCACCATGCAGCAGGGGCGCCAGCAGCAGGACTCCTCTGCAGTAGAGGGCGCCACAGCCCTTGGGGCCGTGAATTTTATGTGCCGAAACAGTCAGCAAGTCAGCCTGCCAGGCCTGCGGCCGTACCGGCAGTTTACCGAAAGACTGCACCGCATCAACATGAAAAAGGGTCCGGGGGTTCTTCGCCTTCACCAGCGGGCCAATCTCTGCCACCGGCATAATGGAGCCCACCTCATTATTGACATGCATCACACTGACCAGCAGGGTGTCTTCCCGGACAGCGTCCGCCACAGCTTCAGCCGTCACTAAACCGTCCGCATCCACATCAAGATAAGTCACAGCAAAGCCTTCCTCTTCCAAGGCCTGAAAAGTATACAAGACAGAAGGATGTTCTATTTTGGTGGTAATCAGGTGTGAACCGCGCCGCCGCCGGCGCCGCGCCGCGCCTTTAATGGCTAAATTATTGGCTTCCGTACCACCGGAGGTAAAAAAGATTTCCTGCTCCTTCACACCGCAGGCCTGGGCCACTACCCGCCGGGCTTCTTTTTTCGCCTGTTCCGCCCTTAAGCCGCGGCGGTGCAGCGAAGAAGGATTGCCGAAATTATCAGTCAGCACTTCCTGCATGGCTGCGGCCACTTCCGGCAGCACCGGTGTAGTAGCGCTGTTATCTAAATACACTTCACGCATACAGCATCCCTGCCTCGTCAAACATTCCTCTGTATTTTACCATAATTATGTACAGCTTATCATTGTAATTTTTCCGGGGCCCCGATTTCAGCGCCGAAAGTTTCTACCGTAACCTGCTTCATACGCTGTTCAGTCTGCGGCCTGTCCTGGGCATTGGTAGGTACCGCGGCAATCTGATCAACTACCTCCATCCCCTCTATCACTTTGCCAAAGGCTGCATACTGACCGTCCAAATGGGGCGCGTCGGCATGCATGATAAAGAACTGGGAACCGGCGGAATCCGGCCGCAGGGAGCGGGCCATGGACAGCACGCCGCGGGTATGCTTTAAAGGATTGTCAAAGCCGTTGAGGCGGAATTCACCTCTGATGCGGTAACCGGGTCCTCCCATCCCTGTTCCTTCCGGATCACCGCCCTGAATCATAAAACCGGGGATAACGCGATGAAAAATTAAACCGTCATAGAAACCGCTTTGGACTAAGGAGACAAAATTTTTCACCGTATTAGGCGCCGTCTCCGGGTATAGTTCCGCTTTAATGATCCCGCCATTTTCCATTTCAATGGTGACTACCGGGTTTTTCATTACAGATCATCCTTTCTTCAGTAGGTCAGCCGTCGTCCTGCTTTCTTCCTCAGCGTAAACAACATTACTAGTATACCACAAAACTAATTGCTCACGTCCGCTTCCTGCCGTACCCGGCAAAAAAAGACCAGGGCACCTGCCGGCACCCTGGTATGTGAGCTTATTTACTTAAAACGGGGGATCTCAAAATGCAGCACATAGGAAGTCATCAGATCGTACAGCTTTTTAATCCCTGACACTTGTTTAGCAGCCCAGCCGATATCGGTGGCATACTGGTGCTGCCCCGGTCTGTCCGGGTTCCAGCGCATTTTGTAAAGGGTGTTCTGCCGGTAAGTACTGTGGTGGATATAACTTTCACCGACAAACTTGGCCCCGCCGATAATGGCTGCCTCCGGTGTAAACCAACCCTGGTTATAGGCGTATTCCGCGCCCTTATTGATGGGATCGGCGTCAATGGCCCCGATACCATACATATTATAGACTGTTTTGCCCTTAAAGTTAACGCCGGTGGCCAGGGTGCTCTTACCGTTGCCCGTTTCGTGCAGAGCCAGGGAAATGAGGAAGATCTCATTAATATTGTAGGTTTCCGCACCGGTAATAAAGGCTTCCGCCTTACCTTCCAAAATGCCTTTACCTTTTAAGATCTTTTCATTAACCTCGCTGGGATCAACATGGGTTGTTTCGGACAGCAGCAGGAATTGGAAAATGCCTTCCCCTTTTTTCTCCGTCAGCGTCAAGAGATCACCACGGACCCAACCGACTCTGCTGCCGGTAAGTAATCTGTACCAGGTATAACCGGCACTGTCCACGGCTTCGTTAATTCTGAAGTAGGGACCGCTGCCCTCGTCCAGCAAACAAACTACATCATGTTCCGTGCCGGGACCGGTGCGCATCCTGGCCGGGCCGCTTTTGATGATAGCTGCCGGCCGCATCTCATTGACAAAGTTAGCCGCGTTAATAAACCACTCTACCAGATTACGGTCGGCTGTTTTCCAACCGCCGCCATAAAGGTCAGTTTGCGGATTCTTGCTCATCTGCTTATCAACGTAATAGCTTAAATTATGGTCATAATCGACATAGGTGATGATATGGGTCAGCTCCACACTCTGCAGGGCGCTGATGTAGGCCGTTGTCACTTTGTCGGCACTGTCGTAAGGTTTGCCGTTTAACATGATCTCCAGCATGGTAGACTGCTGGTCGGGCGTCAATTTAGTAAAACGGTTCCAGTCAAGTTCCAGCAGCTGGGCATGACTGCTGAGGGCAGTCTGCATGGCTGCTGCCGTCCCGGCCTTATTAACTGCTTCTACTGCCGCCTGCTGTTTACTTAAGGCAGTGCTGACAGC
>JAAYKP010000167.1 GCA_012522335.1 Bacillota bacterium | reverse complement strand
GGCTGGACGGCTAAACGCGGCCTGGTGGAGATGTGCCGGGATGCCTGGCGCTTTGAGCAAAACTACCGCGGCTGAATGGTATAAATTAACATTGAGGTGAAAATGGCTCTTTGCAGTCATTTTCTTTTTTCTTGCAGGATAAATATCAGTAGAGCTAGAATAATACTAAAAAATGCCTAAAGGTGTAAATTCATGAAAAAGAAACCACTGATTATCCTGCTGTTGCTGCTGATATTGGCTGCAGTTTGGCTGATACGTGAACGTTTATTAAAAACGGAAGCAGAACCGACTTTTTTTGTTTTCTCTACGCCGGGGACTTACGGTCCCGCTGGTGGTGAGGAAGAATATTTTGGCGATGTCGAAGTAGCGGCAGGCGGTATCCATTTGCAGAATTTAAAAGTAACGGGCAACCTCTACCTGGCACCGGAAAGGGAGGGTGGCGAGATTACGCTCTCGAACCTCCAGGTGGAGGGTGATTTAGTAATCATTGCTCTGCAGGAGACCACTGTACGGCTGCAGGATGTGACAGCTACTAAGCTGGCCGTCAGCCGTTCAGAAGGCAAAGCAATGATTGTTACGCAGGGTTCCACCGCCTTGCCGCTGGCAAAGATTAGCGGTCGGGCGGTTGTAACGGCAGAAAACTTAAACGGTGCCGGGATAGCTGAATTCAGGCTTGAGGATAATGCTGCCCTGGAGCTGCGGGAGCTGACGACTGCCGTGACCGTTGGCGGCAACGATACGGAACTGACCTTAACCAGCGGCACCATCAATAAGCTCATGGTGGAGCGGGGTTTGACCGGTAGCCGGATTACAGTAGCCGAAGCTGCCGTGGTGGAACTGTTGGAGCTGTTTGCCGAGGCTGAAGTTACAGGTGAGGGGAAGATTCAGGAAGCTATAATCCATGTTCCCGATGTTCATTTAGCGCTGGAGCCGGAGAAGTTAACGGCACCGTCACCGCTGCAGCCCGGTACAGATGAAGAAAATCAGCCGGAAACTGAAGAGGGAACACCGGTCATCATTTCCTATATTCAAAACCCCAAACTTACTCCCGGTGAAACCGTTACTGTGCCGGTACGCACCATTCCGGATGAGGGTGTGATCCTTGATGTCAGCTCTACTAACAGTAGAGTGGTTACTGCCGCCGTCTCCGAGAATGCGATCCGCCTGGTGGCAGTAGCCCCCGGGACTGCCCGTATTCTGCTGTGGGCTGATCATCCCGAATATGCTAAAGCTTCCACAGTGTTTTCCGTTACTGTGGAACAGCTGCAGACAGCCAAGCCCACTGCTAACCCTGGCAGCGGGGAGGTAGCCGTAGGTACCAAGATTATTTTAAGCTGTTCTACAGCTGATGCAGCTATCTACTATACCTTGGATGGCAGTAAACCATCTGCCAACAGTACGCGCTATAACAGCAGCAAGCCACCGGTAGTGCCGGCCGGGGGAATGACTTTAAAAACCATAGCAATTAAAAAGGGAGAACAGCCCAGTGCGGTAGTAACCTTTACCTATAAAACACCAAAGGAAGAAGAACCGGAAGTGCCGCCTGATGAGCCGCCTCCGGAAACGGAGGAGCCTCCGGAGGAACCGCCTGATGAAGGAGAGCCTGACTCTGAACAAGCGGCAGATACATAAGTAAGGTGAGTGTTGGATGAAAAAGAAAAATTGGTTTTATTTAATCCTGCTGCTGACGTTTGTCGCCCTGCTTTGGGGCGTCGTTTACTATGTCCGCCCCCTGTACCAAATGTATCGGGCGCTCAAAACTCCGCCGCCGGCTACTGCGCCCGTTTCCCCGGCCCCGGAAGAAACAAAACTGCTGCAGAACCGCTATTATAATTTTCTGCTTTACGGCGTAGATGCCGGTGAGTGGGTTAAGGGCAGCTATCGGCCTGGTAAAGGACGGGCAGATACCATTGTCCTTTTACAGCTGGATCTGGAAGAACGGACCGTGGCCATGCTTTCCATTCCCCGGGATACCTTGGTGGAAATCCCCGGTTATGCCGGCACAGACAAAATTAATCATGCTTATGCTTTTGGTGGTTCTGAACTGCTGTTGGGCACGGTGGAGCAGTTTACCGGGATTCCCGTCGACTACTACCTGGAAGTAAACTACACCCTCTTTCGGGATGTAGTGGATGCTTTAGGAGGCCTGGAATTTGAGGTGGACCGTACCATTAAAGCGCGCGGTCTGACGCTGGAGCCGGGTCTGCAGC
>JAAYKP010000031.1 GCA_012522335.1 Bacillota bacterium | reverse complement strand
GCAAACATTAAGTGCTATTATTACTTCTGCTTCAGTTGTGCCTTTAATTAACTTCTTCACACCAAGAGTCGGCGCTGCTAACGCTTATATCCTGGTTGCGGCACCATTCTCCTTTATCTTTGCTATTGGTGCCGGTGTTCTTGCTAAAGCAGCAGAACCATATGATACTCAAGAAGCAAACAGACCGGCCAGACCGGGTTCTGCTCCCACTTTGGGAGATATGCTCAACTCAGTTGTTACCAACAGTCAGCTGCTGGTCTATATCCTGGCACAAACACTTTCCATGATTGCCATGATGGGTTCAATGGGTATTGCCACATATTATTTCATGTATGTGTTAGGCAACTTTACCTTAATGGCTGTTTCCATGACTGCAACCACAATTTTTGGTTTCTTTGCCGCTTTAATTGGTCCCCGCATTGGTCACAAATTAGGCAAAAAGAATGCTATTGTCTTTGGCTTATTCGGAAGTGCACTTGCCAGCGTAGCTATTACCTTCTTTGCCAGTTCATCCGCGGTTGTCTATGTAGTTATTTCCTGTGTAAGATCAATTTTTATGTACAGCTACACCTGCTTTGGTCCTAACTATGTAATTGACGCTGCGGAATATGGTTTCTATAAAACAGGTAAGGATAACCGTACAGTAGCCATGGCCATGAACAATATTCCGATTAAAATCGGTTTTGCCCTTGGTGGCGCTGTCGGTACCTTCGGTTTAGCCCTGATTGGTTATCAAGCCGGTATGACGGCTACCCCCGAATTTATCACCAAATTCATGTGGATTTTCGGTGGTATTCCTGCAGTCTGCTACTTCTTAGCTAGCCTGGTTATGTTATTTGGTTACAAGATTACAGACGAAGAGGCTGCTATGTATGCCAGAGAGAATGCTGCCAGACTCGCAGCAGCTGCTGAAGCACCAAAAGCATAAGGATAATAAATTATCCGGTAAACTATTAAAGCCTGCTGTTCATAATGAACAGCAGGCTTTTTATATTGGATAGTAAAGCCGTATTGAAACAAAGTTAATTACACAATTATCCAAGTTCATTAATATTTAAGTAAAATGACGAATAAGATTAGTAGGGGAGGTGGGAGAGAGAAAAATGCTGCGCTGCTGAAGTAGAAATGGGGAAAAATAGAGGGAGGGAAAACAATGAGTGGTAAACTAACACAGTCCGAGATTAATAAGTACGGATTTTATACCTTGGCTGCCGGTTTAGGTAATGCTGTGCCCATGAGTTATATTACTATTTTTATGACGGATCATCTGATGATAAGTGCGGCAGTAGTAGGTACTCTTTTGCTGATTGCCCGTATTCTCGACTTCGCCGTTAGTTTAGCTGCCGGGCCCATTGTGCAAAGATCCAATTTAAAATGGGGTAAGTATCGTTCATGGCTCATTATTTTACGTTGGGTTACTTTTATTGGCGTTTGTCTTCAGTTTGTTAATACCTCGTCACTACCCTTACCGGTAAGGTTGGTTATTGTTGCTGTAGGCTACTGCATGCTGCACTTCTCTATGAACTTTACTACATTAGCGCAAACCGGCCTGCTCATGTCAATGGCAGGTACGTCGATGGAAGACAGAACAAAACTTGCCACCAGATCTATCCAGGCTTCAACCATTGGGACCATTATTACTTCAGCCTCAGTTGTGCCCTTAATCAACTTTTTTACTCCAACTGTCGGTGCTGCCAACGCTTACCTTTTAGTTGCTGCACCATTCTCGTTTATCTATGCAGTCGGGGCGGGAGTTTTGGCCAAAGCTGCTGAGCCCTACGACAATCCTGAAACAGCTCAGATGGCACCAGGCGGCGCTGCTCCGACTTTAGCCGATATGATCAATTCTGTGGTCACTAACAGCCAGCTCTTAGTTTATATTTTAGCACAAACTCTATCAATGATAGCTATGATGGGGTCTATGGGAATTGCCACCTATTACTTTATGTACGTGTTGGGCAATTTCACTTTAATGGCTGTATCGATGACAATCACGACTGTTTTTGGCTTTTTCGCATCATTAATCGGGCCCCATATCGGCCGCAGGCTTGGCAAAAAGAAGGCTATCGTTTTCGGCTTATTTGGCAGTGCGATGTGCAGTTTAGCAAATACATTCTTGGCCAGGTCTTCAGTCGTTATCTATACCTCAATTTCCTGCTTAATGTCAATCTTCATGCACAGTTACTCATGTTTTGGCCCGAACTATGCCATTGATGCTGCTGAGTATGGTTTTTATAAGACCGGTAAAGACAATCGGACTGTCGCTATGGCCATGAATAATATTCCTATTAAAATCGGCTTTGCCCTTGGCGGTGCCATTGGTACCTTTGGCCTAGCCTTAATTGGCTATCAGCCGGGTATGACCGTGACAACGGATTTCGCTGTAAAGTTTATGTGGATCTTTGGCGGTGTTCCGGCTCTATTAAACACCTTAGCCAGCTTAACCATGCTGTTTGGTTATAAGATCACAGATGAAGACGCAGCTTTTTATGCCAAAAAAAATGCTGCCAGAATGGCAGCTCAATCAGTCCCCAAAAACTCATGAGAAGTCTACAAATAAAAATGGCTGCCGGTTTATACCAGCAGCCATTTTTTATTGATCTTATTTAGTTAAGTAAGCTTTTTGCAAGTTCAGCTGCAGAAGCTGCGTCTTCAGCATAGCCGTCAGCGCCGATTTCATCAGCAAATTCCTGAGTGACAGGAGCGCCACCAACCATAATCTTAACCTTGTCTCTGAGACCGGCAGCTACAACAGCTTCGATAGTAGCTTTCGAAGCAGGTAAGGTTGTGGTCAGCAGAGAGGAGAGGGCAAGGATTTGTGCATCGGGGTTAGCATTGATGGCTTCAACAAATTTTTCGGCCGGAACGTCTACACCCAGGTCAAGAACATCAAAGCCTGCACCTTCGATCATCATAGCAACCAGGTTTTTGCCGATATCATGGAGGTCACCGGCAACAGTACCAATGATAACTTTACCAATGGGCTCAGCGCCAACTTCTTTTAGATGTGGAGTCAGAACTTCTACACCGGCTTTCATAGCACGGGCAGCCATTAACATTTCGGGAACGAAAATCTCGTCGTTCTTAAATGCTTCACCAACAGCTGCCATAGCCTTAATCATGCCTTCGTTAAGAATCTCTTGAGCTGTGGCACCTTCAGCCAGCGCTTCTTTAACTAAATCAGCAACTACTTTAACTTTACCAAATTCTACAGCCTTGGCAACTTCTTGTACTTTAGACATCATTATTCCTCCCACAAAATTATTATATTTTAGTAACTTGTCTCGGTTGTCCGTTAAATAAACTTATTTTGCCAGTGCTTCACGAGTACGCTTATAAACATATTCGTATACTTTGGGGCCAGCACCAAAGCCGGAGATAATCAGGCTGGTGAGATAATCGCCATAAGTATCGAAATACTCTTCATAGGCTTTTAATTGTACATCTTCGGGAGCACCAAATTCCATAGCAGGACCAAAGTTTAACTTGATCTTATCGCCATGCTCTTTAAGTACAGCAAGTCTGTCGTTCATGGGCTGTCCGGACCAAATGTCGACACCGGCATCGATCATTGCAGGAACGAGTTTTTCTACCTTACCACAGCTGTGGAAGTCGACGTACATGCCGTGTTTATGAGCAGAATCAACAATGCGCTTCAGATAAGGAACGAGCATTTCACGAGCTGTTCTGAGGGAGAAGAAGGGAGATCTCTGAGAACCCCAGTCATCGTGGAAATAGAGAATGTCTGCATCATAGTACTT
>JAAYKP010000030.1 GCA_012522335.1 Bacillota bacterium | reverse complement strand
GAGCAAACAAGATCCTTATACTAAACTTAAAATGAAAATTCACAAAAAAGTAGTTGAGGAACTGGGACAGCAGCTGGAAGGCGATGGAACCGACAGTCTGCCGGAGCGGATTGAACAGTTAGCAGCAGCAGCCATTGATGCGGAAGTCTCTTTTATCCCCAGAGGTGATAAACAGCGCATAGTTACCGAAATAGTTGATGAGGCGGTAGGGTTTGGTCCCATACACCCCTTTTTGAATGATGAGACTATCACCGAGATCATGGTGAACGGGCCGAACCAGGTTTATGTGGAGCGCAGCGGTAAGTTGGAGCGAACCGATGTTGTTTTTCGCAGTGATGAACATGTCCTGCACATTATTGAAAAAATTGTTGCCCCACTGGGTCGCAGAATTGATGAAAGTTCCCCCATGGTTGACGCCCGCCTGCCTGACGGTTCACGGGTCAATGCTGTGATCCCACCCATATCTTTAGTAGGCCCCAGCATTACCATTCGTAAATTTGCCAAAGATCCTTTTACCATTGATGACTTAATTAATTTTGGCACTTTAAGTCTGGAAATGGCTGCTTTTTTGGAAGCTGCGGTCAAAGCACGCCTCAATGTGGTGGTCTCAGGGGGTACCGGTTCCGGTAAAACCACAACACTGAATGTCCTTTCTTCTTTTATCCCTGAGGGGGAAAGAATCGTTACCATCGAAGATGCGGCAGAACTGCAGTTAAGTCAGGAGCATGTGGTATCATTGGAGACCAGGCCGGCTAATATTGAAGGAAAAGGCGCCATCACTATCCGGGATCTGGTCCGCAACTCGCTGAGGATGAGGCCGGAGCGTATTATTGTGGGTGAAGTTCGCAGCGGGGAAGCTTTAGATATGCTGCAGGCCATGAATACCGGACATGATGGATCCTTAACTACCGGACATGCCAACTCTCCTCGTGATATGCTGTCCCGGCTGGAGACCATGGTGTTAATGGCCGGCATGGATTTACCGGTGCGCGCCATCCGTGAGCAAATTGCCTCAGCCATCGATCTGATTGTACAGCAGAGCCGCCTGCGGGACGGTAGTCGTAAAATCACCCACATTACCGAGGTACAGGGCATGGAAGGTGATGTAATTGTCCTCCAGGATTTGTTTGTTTATGAGCAAAGGGGCATTGACAGCAGCGGCAAATGTCTGGGCACATTTCGCTCTACCGGTATTCGTCCCCGGGCAATACAGAAGCTGGAAGCAGCAGGTATAACACTACCCGCCGTCATGTTTGCGTCGGCAGGATTTTAAGGAGTTGTGGAGGATGGAGCAGTTAAAAATTGCCATCTTAACCTTTTTGGCCTGCTTTGTTACCATCTATGGTTTGACTACACAGCGCAGAGAGGAAAAAGATGAGGTTAAGCAGCGTGTCTGGCAGTATACAATCCACAGGGGCAGCAGGGAAGAAAAACCAGAGGAGGCAGAACCACAGCAGCCGCTGTTCAAACGCATATTAATGTTATTTAGTCTGCTGATGCCCAAGCGTCTGATCAAAAATGTTGAAGCTGATTTAGTCCAGGCTGATATTCCGCTAAAAGTTGAGGAAATGGTGGGGCTGAACATAGCTTTGGCTCTGCTGCCGGCAGTCATAACCATGCTTGTGCTGCAAAACAGCTTGTTGGCCCTGCTGTTAGCCTGTTTAGGAGCATATCTGCCGCGGCTGCTGATTAAGAACGCCAAAGCAAAGCGGGCGCAAAAATTTAACGACCAACTTGGAGATGCCCTGCAGCTGATGGCAAACTCCCTGCGTGCCGGGTTTTCTTTTCTGCAGGCCATGGATTCCATCAGTAAAGAGATGACACCGCCTGTGTCACAGGAATTTGCCCGGACGCTGCGGGAAATGCGCCTGGGGACACCTACTGAGGAAGCACTGCAGAACCTGGGCACACGGGTAAAAAGCGATGATCTGGATTTAGTAATCACGGCAGTGGTTATTCAAAGGCAGGTTGGCGGTAATTTGGCGCAGATTCTGGAGAACATCTCAACTACTATCAGCGAGCGAATTCGCCTGCAGGCTGAAGTAAAAACTTTAACGGCGCAGGGGCGTATCTCCGGGACTATCGTTGCCCTGCTGCCTGTTTTTTTAACCATAGCCATTAGTTTGATGAACCCCAGCTATATTATGGTTTTGTTTACACATCCTTTAGGCCTGGTATTAATCGGCGGTGCCGTTATTTCAGAAATTATTGGCATTATGGCAATTAAGAGAATCATTACTATCGATTTTTAGGGGGGAGTAGGGTGCAGTATGCCAGTACCGCCTTAGTGTTTTTCACCATCTATACTTTTTTTGCTGCCATCCGCAGTCGACAGGCGCAGGAAAGGGCAGATTTGCAGGGGCGCCTGCAGAAGGTGCTGGACTGGGAAGAGGCTGCCGGTGCCAGGGAGGCAGAATTAAGCAGACCTCTCTCAGAAAGACTGCTTGCGCCTGTTTTACAGACAGTTTCGGATTTGGCTTCACGGCTTTTGCCGGCAAAAATTCTTGCCTCATTAGAGAAAAAAGTGCAGCAAACAGGTCGCCAGGGTGGTTTAAGTCCGCGAGATTATCTTGGTCTGAAATTACTGTCTGCCATAGTTATACCACTGCTGGTTTATTTGCTGCTGGGCAGGAGCAGCAATCTGCAAACTTTTGCTCTGGCTGCCTATGCTGCCGTAATTGCCTGGCGCCTGCCTGATATGCAGTTAGAGCGAATCATTCGGCAGCGTCATGCTCTGTTGGAAAAAAGCTTTCCTGATGCTCTGGATTTATTAACGGTAAGTGTGGAGGCAGGTTTAGGTTTTGATGGCGCAGTAGCAAAGGTGGCGGAAAAAAGTGAGGGTCCGGTGGCTGAAGAGTTTAAAAGATTGCTGCAGGAAATGAGAATGGGGAAACTCCGTAAAGATGCGCTGCGTGACTTTAGCCTGCGTTGTGGTGTAGAAGATATTATGATTTTTACCAGTACGGTGATCCAGGCAGAACAATTAGGCTTAAATATCAGCAGCACCCTAAAAACACAAGCAGAGCAAATGCGGCGTAAAAGGCGGCAGCGTGCAGAAGAAAAAGCAATGAAAGTGCCCGTCAAAATGTTAATTCCGATGGTCATTTTCATTTTTCCCACTATCTTTATAGTTTTGCTAGGTCCCGCTATTATACAAATCATAGAAAACTTTGCCGGGTGAGCCGCATGTTAGTGCGAACAAGCGATCAGAAAGTCATTGCGGAAAATGTTTATTTTGCTGCCACCTTTTGGCGGCGCCTGCGCGGCTTAATGTTCAGCAAAAGTTTTCCGTCGGCTTACGATGCTGTCCTGCTTTCACCCTGTAATGCCGTGCATACCATGTTTATGCGCTACAGTATTGATGTGGTTTTTTTAAAGGAAACAGGACAGGTAGCTGCTGTTTACCCTTTTATGCGGCCGTGGCAGTTTTCCGCCGTTGTGAAAAATGCCAGTCAGGTCTTGGAACTGCCGGCCGGCAGTATCGAGCGTTTAAAGGTTACTCCCGGTGATTATTTAGCGCTTACAGAAAGACCTGCTTTTCCCCGGAGAAATATTGTTTGAGGCGAGGTGCGGCAATGCAGTTTTTTATATTGAGTATTTTTGTCATCATCTGCTTAGTGACGGATTTACGGGAAAGAAAAATTTATAATAAGGTGATTGCTGCCGGCTTGGTCACTGCTTTAATCACAAATGTTATTTTGCAGGGTTTTTTCAACGGTCTGCGTTTTACGCTGGCAGGCTTGCTGATGGGCATTATTTTGCTGCTGCTGCCTTTTAGTATGGGTGGTTTAGGCGCCGGAGACGTGAAAATGTTAGGCATGATTGGTGCTTTTACCGGTTCACTAATGGTGGTGCAGGTCATGCTGGTATCAGCACTGGTGGGAGGTGTTTTGGCCTTAATTACTATGATTCAGGAGGGTTCGCTTTTACGGCGGTTAACACAGCTGCTGCAGAGGCTTTATTGTTTTATTTTTACGCGCCAAAGCCTGTATCTAGGCAGCTGCCGGGAAGCTGAAAGTCAGGGCAAAACTATCCCTTATGGTGTCGCTCTGTCACTAGGAGTGATAATTGTTTATCTGTTCAGTTCCCTGGACTATACACTGCCTGGTTTTAGCTAAAAAAAAAGAACGGTCAGAACCGTTCCCTGTAAGTTTTGACTTGATAAAAACGGAGCAGCTTTCCCGGCTGCTCTGTTGTTGTCTAGACATTAAAGCGGAAATTGATAATATCTCCGTCCTGTACCAGGTAGTCTTTGCCTTCAAGGCGCAGTTTGCCCTGCTCGCGGGCTGTCTTCAAGGAGGCGCCCAGTGCCATAAATTCTTCGTAGTGAATCACTTCGGCCCGGATAAAGCCCCGCTCCATATCGGAATGAATTTTACCGGCAGCCTTTTTGGCCGGCGTGGCCGCATTAATAGTCCAGGCACGGACCTCATCTTCACCAACGGTAAAGAAGGAAACCAGATTCAACAGCTGATAAGCCGCTGCTGCCACACGGGCAATCCCCGACTGGGCAAGACCATATTCGGCCAGAAAAACCTGCTGTTCCGACGGTTCCATTTGACTGATTTCCTTTTCCAGGGTACCGCAAAACTCGATTAAGGGATAACCGGCAGCCTGACACTGCTTGTTTAGCGCTGCTCGTCCCTCATAACTATTCTCCTGCAGCTGTTCTTCGTCAACATTAACGGCTACCAGTACCGGACGCAGGGAGAGAAAGGCAAAGTTGCGCAGGTAAGGCAGGGCGGTTTCACTCCAGATGCCTGAGGAAAGTGGTTTCATCTCCTCCAACAGAGCCTGGCATTCCTGCAGCAATTGTTCTTCCTCGGCTGTCCGTTTTTTATCTTTATTGCGGGAGAGAAGCTTTTCTACCTGCACTAAATCAGTCAGAATCATCTCCTGCAGGAAGTTAGAAAAGGCGGTATCGGGAGTAACGGGCTCTTTGGGCCAGGGGACAGCAGGGTCACGATGTGCCCGCACAACTACTGCCAAAGCATCTAAAGCTTTGAG
>JAAYKP010000166.1 GCA_012522335.1 Bacillota bacterium | reverse complement strand
GGTTGAAATATTCCTCCGTGTCACTGCCCGAAACTACTTCCACAGCAGTGATTTTACCGCCGGCAACCGTTACTTCTACCGTAATGGGGCCTTTCAAACCCTGACCTTCACCGGTATAAGTACCGTCGGCTAACTGGCTAATATCAATCGTCGGTTTAGGCGCAACCAAACCTTCGCCGAAACGCAGCAGAATTTCTTCCATTTCCTTTTTGACGCCGTTTTCCATAGCCACACTGGTAATGGTGGCACCGGAAATATTATCCACATCAAAAGAGTCATTGACCGTTTTGCCCTCAAACTGGGCACGGTAGGATTCTTCTTCAATCAGTGAACCGAGACCGGCCGTCTCTGCATGAGAGACAATGGTCAGCTTAACAAGGGTGCCTGTGCCGTCAATGGCCAGGTTAAAGCGGATGTCACCGCCATAACCGCCGGCTTTACCTTCAGCTAAAATACCGACAACTTCACCGGCAGCATTATAGCCAACGGTAGCTGTGCGGCCGTCTACCGTTTTATCTTCGGTCGTGGTCACTTCAGGGAACAGTTCCTGCATCAGAGCAATTTTCTCAGCAGCAATACGCTCCTCAATAATGGCTGAGGTGACTTGGTTAGTGTATGACAATAAACCGGCAGAAACGGCACAGATCAGCATTAAAATTAAACCTAAACGCAGTACTTCTTTCATTATTTAGTCACCTCCCCATAAACTCTGGGTAGTGTCAGGTTATCCAGCAGGGGAGTCACAGCGTTCATTAACAGAATCGCAAAGGTCACGCCCTCCGGATAGTTACCATAAAAACGAACCAGCATGGTAATCAGACCGCAGCCCATGCCGAAAATCAGCTGCCCCTTGGGGGTTACCGGGGAAGTTACCATGTCTGTTGCCATAAACAAAGCGCCCAGCATCACGCCACCGGCTAAAACATGGAACAGACCGGCACTCAGACCGCCGCCCAAAGCGGCACCCATAAGAAAGACAACACCAAGGTAGCCACCGGGAATACGCCAGTTAATATGACCTTTATAAAAAAGCCAGGCCGCCCCTAGCAGCAGAGCAAAAACACTGGTTTCCCCTAAACAGCCGGCTGTGGTTCCGGTGAAAAGCTGTAAAAAGCCGGGAGCAGTCGATGTTACCAGGGGGGTGGCGGTTGCCGTCAGGTCAACGGGAGCAAGCCAGGTGGTCATATGGCCGGCCCAGGAGACCATTAAAATTGCTCTGGCAACTAATGCCGGGTTAAAAATGTTATTACCAATGCCGCCAAAAACTTGTTTGCCAATAATAATTGCTACTGCACCACCGACAACGCACAGCCACCACGGGGGGGCCGGCGGCAGGGTCATGGCCAGCAGCAGACCGGTAACAGCGGCACTGCCGTCACCAAAAATATTCTTGTTACGTAAGATTAGTGCTTCTGTCAGCATGGCGGAAAGGGTCGTTATCACCATGGTGAGCAGAGCGGGAGTACCAAAAAAGATAACAGCAGCAATCGCAGCCGGGACTAACGCTGCCAGAACATCTACCATTACACTTTTTATCGTCTCCGGCGACTTAAGGTGCGGCGCCGGTGAAACTACTAATTGCTTATCCATTAG
>JAAYKP010000165.1 GCA_012522335.1 Bacillota bacterium | reverse complement strand
TCAAGCTCTTCTTCATCTGCCAACTCATCCAGGTCCTCATCTAATTCGTCGTCGGCTAAATCATCTAAATCTCCGTCCAGCTCATCATCCAGACCGAGCTGGTCCAACTCATCATCCAGCTGCAAATCGTCAGTTTCTTCATCATCAACAGTTAAAGGAAGTAATTCCAGCTCATCTGCCGCATAGTCATCAGCGGTAGTTTCATCATCTTCTGTCTCATCTGTTTCATCCAGCTCATCTTCAGCCTCTGCCTCACTTAAGCCCAAGAGGCGCCGCGGCGTACTATCTTCAGCAGACTGCTCTTCTTCTTCCTCACCTTCAATATTCACGCCTAATTCCTGTACTTCGCCATCATCATCACTTTCACGAATCTCTAATTCGCCGCTCTCTTCATCAATGATTTTGACGTCCAGGGCCAGGCTCTGCAGTTCTTTCACCAGCACTTTAAAGGATTCCGGCACGCCTGGTTCAGGAATGTTTTCTCCTTTAACAATGGCTTCATAAGTTTTAACCCGTCCCACCACATCATCAGACTTAACGGTAAGGATTTCCTGCAGCGTATAGGCGGCGCCATAAGCCTCCAGCGCCCATACTTCCATTTCCCCGAACCGCTGGCCGCCAAATTGAGCTTTACCACCCAGCGGCTGCTGAGTAACCAGGGAATAGGGCCCGGTGGAACGAGCATGGATTTTGTCGTCAACTAAATGCGCAAGCTTCAGCATATAGATGTAGCCGACGGTAATTTCATTATCAAAGGGCTCACCTGTCCTGCCGTCGTAAAGAGTCGTCTTGCCGCTTTCCGGCAGTCCGGCTTCTTTAAACGCCGCAAAAACGTCTTCTTCCCGGGCACCGTCAAAAACAGGTGTAGCAATATGAAGGCCTAACTTTTTCGCTGCCCAACCCAGGTGAGTCTCTAAAATCTGACCGATATTCATCCGGGAGGGAACACCAAGGGGATTCAGCACGATTTCCACAGGACGGCCATCAGGCAGGAAGGGCATATCTTCCTCAGGCAAAATGCGCGCAATCACACCTTTATTGCCGTGGCGGCCGGCCATTTTATCGCCCTCGGAAATCTTCCTTTTCTGCGCTACATAAACACGAACCAGTTGGTTTACTCCGGGCGGCAGTTCATCTCCCTGCTCCCGCGTGAAGACTTTGACGTCCACTACCATTCCTGCTTCACCGTGGGGAACCCGGAGAGAAGTGTCACGAACCTCACGTGCCTTTTCTCCAAAAATGGCGCGCAGCAGCCTTTCCTCTGCCGTAAGTTCTGTTTCCCCTTTCGGCGTTACTTTGCCTACCAGGATATCGCCGGCACGCACTTCAGCCCCGACACGAATGATGCCGCGCTCATCAAGATCTTTCAGGGCATCTTCACCGACGTTGGGGATATCACGCGTTATCTCTTCCGGCCCTAATTTGGTATCACGAGCTTCCGCTTCATACTCTTCAATATGAATGGAAGTAAAAATATCTTCCTTAACTACTTTTTCACTCAAAAGAATAGCATCTTCATAGTTATAGCCTTCCCAAGGCATGAAGGCGACCAGGACATTTCTGCCTAAGGCCAGCTCACCCTGATCAGTAGAGGGACCGTCTGCAATTACCTCGCCCTCGGCAACCTGCTGTCCTTTACTGACAATTGGACGCTGGTTCATGCAGGTACCCTGGTTGGAACGCTTAAACTTTTGCAGTTGATAAATGTCGCATCCGCGTTGATAGTGCAGGCGCGGCTCTCCGGGAAAGATTTCACCGGTACGACCGTTAATCACACGGTTGGGCGCTTCAGGATCTTCTGTCCGGCGGATAATAATAGTGGTGGAAGAGACATAAACAACTTCACCGGCTTTTTCGGCCAGCACCACAACGCCGGAATCACGTGCAGTTTTATATTCCAAGCCTGTCCCGATCAGCGGCGCGTCTGTCCGCAGCAGGGGCACTGCCTGGCGCTGCATATTGGCACCCATCAGGGCACGGTTCGCGTCATCATTTTCTAAAAAAGGAATTAAAGCAGTTGCCACCGAAACTAACTGTTTAGGCGAAACATCCATAAAATCAATGGCGGAAGGCGGCCGGGTAATAGTTTCATGCCGATAGCGGCAGGTCACACGCTGGCTTAAAAAATATCCCTCATCATCCAGCTCAGCATTAGCCTGAGCAATGGTATAATTATCTTCATCATCAGCCGTGAGATAAACAATCTCTTCTGTAACCCGACCATTGGCTTTATCTACTTTACGGTAGGGAGTTTCAATAAAACCATATTCATTAATCCGGGCGTATGTTGATAAAGAACCAATCAATCCAATGTTGGGTCCTTCAGGTGTCTCAATGGGACACATACGGCCGTAGTGAGAGTGGTGCACGTCACGCACCTCAAAGCCGGCCCGCTCACGACTCAGACCGCCCGGTCCCAGGGCTGACAAACGGCGCTTATGCGTCAGTTCAGCCAAGGGATTAGTTTGGTCCATAAACTGTGATAACTGACTGGAACCAAAAAACTCTTTTACAGCCGCAATGACGGGGCGTATATTGATCAGGGCCTGCGGTGTAATGGCTTCTACGTCCTGAATAGTCATACGTTCCCGCACTACGCGCTCCATCCGCGATAAGCCAATGCGGAATTGATTCTGCAGCAATTCACCGACGCTGCGCAGACGGCGGTTGCCTAAATGGTCGATATCATCTACACTGCCAATACCATCGGCTAAATTCAACAGATAACCGATGGTTGCCACAATGTCTTCCCGGGTTAAATATTTGACAGTCTCAGACACCAACCCGTTATTGATGACGGTAATCTCCCGGTCATTGTGCTCAATGCGCACCCGGGTAACACCTTTCTCCTCAAATAATTCCGCCATTTCCGCAGTTATGGTCTCACCGGCACGGGCGAGAATGTTGTCCTCCACATCAACTACATTTTCAGCCAGTGTATGCTGCCTAATACGCGGCGCCAAAGCAAACTTTTTATTAATTTTATAACGTCCGACACTGGCAAAATCATAACGTTTCGGCTCAAAAAATAATGATTCGAAAAGTTGACGGGCATTATCTACATTGAGGGGCTCGCCCGGACGCAGGCGTTTATAGATTTCTAAAATGCCCGACTCGAAGGAATCGGTATGATCCTTTTCCAAGGTTGCCAAAATACGTGGATCATGATCATAAAGGTGCAAAATCTCATTATTAGAACCATAACCAATGGCACGTAAAAGTACCGTGACCGGTACTTTTCGGGTACGGTCAATACGAACATAAATCACATCATTAGCGTCAGTTTCAAATTCCAGCCAAGCTCCGCGGTTGGGAATAATGGTAGCTGAATGCAGCACTTTACCGCTGAAATCAATTTGACTGCTAAAATAAACACCGGGCGAACGAACCAACTGACTGACAATCACGCGTTCAGCACCATTAATTATAAAGGTACCGTTTTTCGTCATCAGGGGAAAATCGCCCATAAATACTTCCTGCTCTTTCACTTCACCGGTTTCTTTGTTGATCAGGCGAACCCGCACGCGTAACGGCACCGAATAGGTGGCGTCGCGCTCTTTGC
>JAAYKP010000164.1 GCA_012522335.1 Bacillota bacterium | reverse complement strand
TTCTCAAAAAGAGCGGGCGAACAAAGTCCGCCCGCTCTAAACAAAATCTGTAAAGAGCAACATCAGCATCTGCTCATAAATCACCGGCAGGACAGTCAGCACCGTCGTGGCAATGACTGACTCAGCCACAGCCTGTGCTATAAACGGTGTGCCGAGCAGATTAGTTACCCCAATGAGAATCAAGGCCAGAATAAGGCCTCTGACGGCACCTAGCAGCAGGCCGCCTAAACCATTAACAAAACCTAATACCGGCAGTGTAAAAACACTATGGGCAGCACTACCAACCATGCGAAAAAGCAGTGAAACTGCAGCAAATAAAAGGAGAAAACTCAAGAGGCGAATCAGTACACCACCTAAGGCTGCACCCCAGTTGGTAGCGGCAGGAAATAGTTGATTAAACCAGCGGGTGAGGGGGAAGAAGTGGTTTAACCAAGAGAGAAATTGATTGCTGCAGCGTAATGCAATCAGATAAGACGCCACTGCACCCACCACATCAAAAACCTGACGTATCAGACCCCTCTGCCAGCCAACCACAGCAAAAAACAGAACAATACCCAGCAAAAGAAAGTCAAACCAGTTCATCATTTCGTACTTTTCTTCTTTAACATATTTTCCAGCTCGCGCACTTCTTTGCGCAGACGGAAAAGCTCGTCAGCCAGGTTTACTGACGTTAGCACTGCCACTTTATTAATGCCTAAACGGCTGTTCGCCTGCCCTATTTGCTTCATCTTTTCATCAACATAATCAGCCAGGCGCCGCATATACTCCGGTGATGCTGTTCCACGCATTGTATATTCTTCATCATAAATTTTTACCGTGACCCGGTTTTTTTTGGGTTGTTGGGACATGGTGGCAGACCTCCCCATGGTTGTTCCCTGTATTATTCTTCTTTTGCCAACCTTATTCCTGCCACGGCTGACGCCACGCAAAATATTAGCCACGTAAATCGGCACCCAGCTGTTTACTTAAAGCTGCTTCTATTTGCTGGTGTACTTTGGCAACCTCTTGATCTTTCAGTGTCCGGGCAGGATCACGATAGGTCACAGCAAAAGCCAGACTGCGGTGTCCTGACGGGATCTGTTCTCCCCGGTACTGGTCAAAAAGTGTAACATCCTCTACCAGCCTACCTCCGGCTGCACGGATAACTTTTATGACCTCTGCCGCCGTTATTTCATCTGCAACCACTACGGCTACATCACGCAGTACTGCCGGGTAGCGCGGCAGCGGAGTATACTCCACTACCGGCTTGAGCTGTGCCAGTATATTTTCCAAATCTAACTCGGCTGCTAAGACAGGCTGCGTCAAATCATAGTTATCCAGCACTGCAGGATGTATCTGCCCTAACCAGCCTAATTTTCTCTCCTCTAACCAAACTTCTGCGGTTTGTCCCGGATGGCACCAGCTCAACTCAGCCGCCTTAAAACTAAAACCTGTAACGCCTAAGCGTGACAGCAGCGTTTCAATAATACCTTTTACAGTATAAAAATCAGCTGCCTGCGGCTTTACCTGCCAATGTTCTGCCGGGAAAGAGCCCATCAACGCCAGACCCAGCATGGCTCTTTCTTCCGGCTGTTGAGCTAAAGGTTCTTCTGCGGGCCAAAATACTGTCCCCAATTCAAATAGTTTTACATTCTGCTGATTGCGGTTCTGATTATAGACCAATGCATCTAACAGTCCACCTATCAGCATGGTCCGCATCACACTTTGCTCATCGGAGAGTGGATTAGAGATCCTTAAAACTCTGCGCCGGGGATCGTCAGGGGCAATATTCAGTTTATCAAATTGCTGCGGACTGACAAAGGAATAACAGATAGCCTCGGTCAACCCACAGGCAACCAACAGCTGCCTGGTTTTTGCCAGTGCCCGCTGCTTCTCCGTCAGCCTGCCCTGGGTCATTTGCCCGCCGGGCAGAGAAGTGCCGATTTTGTCATAGCCATAGATACGGGCTACTTCTTCAATCAAATCAACTTCTTCCTGCAAATCGGCCCGCAGTGTTGGCACCGTTACATGCAGATTACTTCCTTCCTGCACTGTAAAGCCTTGGCGCTCAAAAATGGCCGCCATTTCACGCTGTGAGATTTCCAAACCTAAAAGCTTGCGCGCCCGCTCCGGACGTAAGCGAATCTGACGCGGATAACTGGGAACAACATATTCGTCAACAATTTCTCCGGCTGCAGTGCCGGCTCCCAGCAGTTGGATTAAACGCGCTGCGCGCTGAATAGCCTGGACACAGCCATTGACATCGACACCTTTTTCAAAACGCTGCTGTGCTTCTGAGTACAAGCCCAGGCTGCGGCCGGTACGGCGAATAGATACAGAGTTAAAATGGGCCGACTCCAGCAGTACCGTCCGGGTAGAGTCGGTAACTTCCGTAGCCAGTCCTCCCATAATACCGGCTAAGCCTACTGCTTTCTCTGCATCGGCAATTACCAGCATTTCGTTTGTCAGGCTACGTTCCATATTATCTAAGGTAATCAGCTTTTCTCCCGCTTCTGCACGACGAACCACAATTGTTTGTTCAGCCAGTGTCTCGTAGTCAAAAGCATGTAAGGGCTGTCCCCATTCCCACATGACATAGTTGGTAATATCCACAATATTGCTGATGGGACGCACACCGGCCTGCAGCAGGCGTACCTGCAGCCAAATAGGCGAAAGGGCAATTTCCACGTCTTTGATGACCAGACCGGTGTAACGGGAACATAAATCAGGACTGTCAATGCGAATTTTCGGGATCAACTGTTCAGCTGGGGGAATATTTACGATTAAGCTGTTGTCGGGTAACTGCACTTTTTGCCCGGTTAATGCTGCTGCTTCTTTTGCCACGCCTACTAAACCCAGGCAGTCTGCCCGATTGGGTGTTAAATCAAGCACCAAAATCGGGTCATCCAGACCAAGGGCAGCGGTCAGAGATTCTCCCACCGCTGTTTCCGGATCTAACACCAGAATGCCGTCAACGCCAGGATTCAAGGGCAGGTCCAATTCTGCCGCGGAACATAACATCCCGTTCGATTCAATGCCGCGCAGTTTGGCACGTTTTATTTTTACTCCTCCGGGCAGCACAGCGCCGGGTTTGGCCAAAGGAACTTTGTCGCCAGGTTTAATATTATCAATGCCCGCCACCACCGTCATGGTAGTTTGACCGTCACTTACCTGGGTAACAAATAATTTATCTGCCTGAGGATGTTTTTCAATGGAGATAACTTCTGCCACTACCACCCCGCTGAACTGGGGTGCCAGGGTAACAATTTCCTCCACCTCAATCCCCGCCCGGGTAAGTGTTTCCGCCAACTCCTCAGCCGACAGCTCAAGTTCAATAAAATCTTTTAACCAAGTATAGGGTACTCGCATCCTAATGCCTCCTTTGCCTTTTCGTTAACGGAATTGACGTGCCAGTCGCAGATCATTGAGGAAAAATAAGCGCAGATCATCAACGCCGTATTTAAGCATGGCAATTCGTTCCACACCCATCCCAAAAGCAAAACCGGTATATTCTTCCGGGTCATAACCGGACATCTCCAGGACACGGGGGTGTACCATTCCCGAGCCGAGGATCTCAATCCAGCCGGTATCTTTGCAGGTCCTGCACCCCTTACCGTTACAAACCATGCAGGTAATATCAACTTCAGCGCTAGGCTCGGTAAAAGGGAAAAAGCTGGGACGCAGACGCACCTGCTGGTGCGGCCCGAACATTTGCTGCGCAAAAAGCAATAATGTGCCCTTTAAGTCTGCCAGTGAAATATGATGATCGATTACTAACCCCTCTACCTGATGAAACATGGGCGAATGGGTAGCATCATCATCGCGGCGGTACACTTTACCCGGCGCAATAATGCGCACCGGTACCTGGGGGGCCATTTTTTCCATAGTATGTACCTGTACCGGAGAGGTGTGGGTACGCAAAAGCATATCGGGAGTAAAATAGAAAGAATCCTGCATCTCTCGCGCCGGATGATCCTTAGGCAGGTTTAAAGCTTCAAAATTATAGTAGTCTGTCTCAACTTCCGGTCCCTCGGCAACAGTGAAACCCATGCCCAGGAAAATCTCAGCGATTTCATCCATCACCTGTGTCAAAGGATGTAAATAGCCCAGCTCCAGGGGCCGCCCTGGAAGTGTCACATCAAGGCGTTCTTTGGCCATCTGCGCTAAACGCTCTTCCTGACGCAGTTCATTTTGGCGCTCGGCAAATAAAGCTGTCAGCTCATCACGTATTTTATTGGCCAAGCTGCCAACAAGCGGGCGCTCCTCCGGAGGAAGTTGTCCCATTCCCCGCAAAACAGATGTCATTGCTCCTTTTTTACCTAGATAACGTATCTGCACCTGTTTTAAGGCATCCTGTGTTTTCGCTGCGGAAATTTCAGCACGAGCCTGGTCGGCAATGGCTTGCAGCTTTTCTTTCATTTACATCACTCCTTGCCAATATCGTTAGGCACAGAAAGGTGCGCTAATGCAGTTAAAATAAAAATCGTCCCTTTCCTAAGGGACGAAAGAAAGCTTCCGCGGTACCACCCAAATTAGCAGATCTTAAGACTTACTCACTCTAGCTCTGTAACGGGAGTACCCGTACCGGACCTACACAGTTACCCTTCAACCCGGCGGCTCGGGGGTGAACTTCAGCCACACCTGTACAGGACGTTCTCAGTCTTAGACATCCTTCCCTGTATGTACAGGAGCATGACATACTCTTCCCTTCATTGCCTTTTGCATATTAACATAGACGCGCTGTTATCAGCTGCCGGTAAGTTAAATAGGCAGCTACTGAACCCGTTCGCTCAAACAAAAGCCAAAAAAACTCAGCATTAATCATCATTTGACCACTCCTTATGTCTGGAATGGGATTGCCCTTATTATAGCATATAGTATTTCCCGACACAAGTAAGTCGTGCTTTCTTTCACGCGCCTTTTGCTGAGTTACCGGCGACGCTGTCTGGCTGCTTCAAAAAACAGCACAGACATGGCAATGGCCGCGTTAAGCGATTCAATTGCTGCTGCCATTGGTATGGAAACGGCGGCACTCGCTGCTGCTTTCACCGGCGCAGAGACACCGGCGCCTTCATTTCCAATGACCACAGCAGCCGGCTGCTGCCAGTTATACTGATCATAAGTGAGAGCCGCACGGCTGTCGGTAACCACTAGCTGCACCTGATGCTGCTCTAGTTTATGCTGTAAAGCAGTAAAGCTCGCTTCTACCACGGGCAGGGCAAAATATGCCCCCATGGAAGCCCTCAGTGTTTTCGGGTTGCCTGCATCTACAGTGCCCGGTAAAAGTACGATCCCACCGGCACCTGCAGCAGCTGCTGAACGCATCATCGTACCTAAATTTCCAGGATCCTGTACTCCGTCAGCGACTAAAATCAAAGGCGCTTCCTGCGCAAAAGCGGCTTCCAGGGCGGCCTGCGGCTGTACGGCCACCGCCAAAATTCCCTGCGGTGAATCGGTAAATGCGGTCTGGGCAAACACTTTTTCAGCCACATTAAAAACTTTTACAGCAGCAGGGGGAGCACAAGGCAGGGGAAAATCCTCCAGCTGAGCTTCACCACGCAGCAGCATATACTTCAACTCCACGTTGCGCAGCAGGGCTTCACCGATCAAACGTGTCCCTTCCAGCGGCAGCAGACCGTATTTTTGCCGGTATTTACGTTTGGCCAGGCTTCTATATAATTTGAGCTGCTGATTCTGCAGGCTTTCAATTAATACCATGTTAATCTTCCCAGTCTTTGCATTTTTTCCGGCAGAAGACGAAGTCAGAAGTTCCTGACTTCTGACTTTAAGCAAAACTTATAAATTGTTTTTGGCAACATTAACCAGTTCAGCGAAACCTTGTGCGTCATTAACAGCCAAGTCTGCTATCATCTTACGGTTAATATCAACTCCGGCACGCTTTAACCCATTAATTAAACGGCTGTATGTTATGCCATTCATGCGGGCAGCAGCGTTAATACGGGCGATCCACAGTTTTCTAAAATCGCGTTTACGTAGACGGCGATCTCTGTAGGCATTAGACAATGATTTCATCACAGCCTGATTAGCTGTGCGGAATAACTTGCTTTTCGCACCGTAATAACCTTTTGCCAATTTTATGATCTTTTTATGGCGTGCTCTTGTGGCTACGCCCCGTTTTACCCTTGGCATTAGTAAAACCTCCTTGCTTCGTTATGCTTTAACAATTAATAGGGGAGCATACGGGCAACACGCTTAGTTTCGGAAGCGCTAACCACAGTACTTTGACGCAAACGCCGTTTCCGCTTCGGACTTTTCTTTTCTAAAATATGGCTGTGGTAGGCCCGACTGCGCTTAAACTTACCACTGCCCGTTTTTTTAAAGCGCTTGGCTGCACCCCGGTGTGTTTTCATTTTAGGCATGGATATACCCTCCTACACTAGTTCGATTTCGGTGCCAAGATCATCACCATATTACGTCCTTCAACCTTCGGAAAACGTTCCACGGTGCCCAAATCTGCGACTTCTTCTGCCATGCGTTCCAATAGTTTTTGTCCCAGCTCAGGGTGTGAAATCTCACGCCCACGGAACATCACTGTAGCTTTTACCTTGTCGCCGGCAGCCAAGAAACGACGCGCATTTTTGAGCTTAACCTGAAAATCGTGCTCTTCAATTTTAGGACGGACTTTAACTTCCTTGACCGTAATCGTTTTTTGTTTCTTGCGAGCTTCTTTCTCGCGTTTACTCTGTTCAAACTTGTATTTGCCAATATCCATGATTCGGCAGACGGGCGGCTTGGCGTTTAATGACACTGCAACTAAATCTAAATTCAGCTCCATAGCTTTTTCTATAGCCTCACGTACAGGCATTATTCCAAGCTGCTTCCCCTCCGGATCAATAACCCGTACTTCCTTGGCACGGATTTGTTCATTTACAAGCAAATCTTTACTAATTGTCTACCACCTCCAGTAAATTTATACAAGCAGGGTGTGCCGGCTGCTTCCTTAAGCACACCTTTTAGTACTACACCCATTAACCGCCTGAGCTGACAAATTGCGGATAACTTCCTTGATAGTACATAAAAAAGCAGGTGTTACCACCTGCTTTTCACACAAAAGTAAAGCTTTAATCAAGTAACCCTTGCGGCACAGCCTGGGGGTGAGAAGCGGTGGCTTCTTCTTGCGCGTTTACTATATCATACAATTAGGACAATGTCAACGCACTTTCGCAGCGATTTCCTCCTGTACTTTCGCCACAAAAGCCTCCAGGTTCTGTGAACCTAGATCGCCTGCGCTGCGCTCCCGCACTGACACCTGCCGCTCTGCCATTTCTTTATCGCCCACTACCAGCATATACGGCACTTTTTGCAGCTGAGCTTCCCGGATTTTATAGCCAACTTTTTCATTACGCAGATCTGCTTCTACGCGTACTCCTGCCTGCTGCAGTCTCTCGACAACAGACAGCGCATAAGCATGATGTTTTTCCGAAATTGGCAGTACCACTACTTGGCGCGGTGCCATCCAGAGGGGAAAGGCCCCGGCAAAATGTTCAATCAGAACCGCCATAAAGCGCTCCAGAGATCCATAAATCACTCTATGCAGTGCTGATGGCGTATGTTTTTGACCATCTTCGCCCACATAGGTCAGGCCGAATTTGCTCGGCATCTGGAAATCTAACTGCACTGTACCGCACTGCCAGGTGCGACCGATGGAATCGGTAAGATGAAAATCAATTTTCGGACCATAAAATGCGCCGTCGCCTTCGTTTACTACATACGGCATTCCGCGCTCTTCCAGCACCTCACGCAGAATGTTTGTCGCCTCTTCCCACATTTCGTCAGAGCCCATGGAGTTCTCCGGACGTGTGGAAAGCTCCAGATGATAGTCAAAGCCAAAGGTCTGATACATCTTTTCCGTCAGTGCGATCACTTTTTTTACTTCTTCTTTAATTTGCGAAGGCAGCATAAAAATGTGAGCATCATCTTGCGTAAAACTGCGGACACGCATCATACCATGCAAAGTACCCGACAGTTCGTGCCGGTGTACCAGGCCCAGTTCTCCTAACCGGATAGGCAGATCACGATAAGAGCGCATTTTTGTTTTATAGATCAACATTGCCCCCGGACAGTTCATCGGTTTAACAGCATAATCAAGATCATCAATTTTCGTAAAATACATATTATCCTTATAATGATCCCAATGTCCGGATTGCTCCCATAAAGCGCGGTTTAAAATAATCGGGGTCTTAATCTCCTGATAGCCGGCCTTTTGGTGCTCTTCCCGCCAGTAATTTTCCAGCTCATTGCGGATAATCATTCCGTTAGGATGCAGGAAGGGAAAACCGGGTCCTTCATCCTGAATACTGAACAGATCCAGCTCCCTGCCCAACTTGCGGTGGTCACGTTTTTTTGCTTCCTCAACTCTTTTCAGGTACTCCTCCAGCAACGATTTTTTCGGGAAAGAAGTACCGTAAATACGCTGCAGCATAGGATTCTTCTCACTGCCGCGCCAATAAGCTCCGGCCAGGTTTAACAGTTTAATCGCCTTCACTTTGCCGGTGGAAGGTAAATGGGGACCGGCACATAAATCCACAAAGTCACCGCAGCGGTAACAACTAATTACCGCCTCGGCAGGCAGTTCACGAATCAGTTCAACTTTATAATCCTCACCTAAGTCGGAAAAATAGTTAACGGCCTCTTCCCTTGCCAGCTCAAATCGCTCGAAAGGCAGGTCTTCTTTAATAATTTTAAGCATTTCCGCTTCTATTCTTTCCAGATCATCCGGGCCAAAAGAATTTGCATAATCAAAATCGTAGTAAAAGCCATCTTTAATGGCAGGACCGATACCCAGCTTTACATCCTTATACAGTCTTTTCACCGCAGCCGCTAAAATATGACTTGATGAATGTCGGTAGACATCTTCTCCCTCATCATCGGCAAAAGTTACAAAACGCAAATCAGCATCTTCCGTCAGCTGATAATTTAGATCTACCAGAACACCATTTACCACAGCAGCCAGTGCTTCTTTTTTCAGGCGGCCGCCCAGCTCATTAAGTATATCGGTGATACGTGTTTCTGCAGGCACCTCCCTGACAGAATTATCACGTAATGTTACTTTAAGCATCTTTTTCACCCCTACTCAGATTCATAATTAATTATATCCTTCATCATAAATCTTGGGTTACAAGGTGTCAAGCTTTTCCAAGGAATAGAGTCAAAATCGCTTGCAAAACACCAATAATGAGTCCTAAAACAGCTCCCAGCCACTCAATTTGCTTTAACTCACGATGGGCTACCTGCAGAACCAGGTTTTCGATTTCAGTTAATGATAAGGCATCCACTTTTTCTGTGACCACTGCACGCACATCAACCTGCTGTTGAATATGGGTTAACACTGACTCCGCTAACAGCGGAAACTGCAAAGCCACCTCATCTGCCACCCTGTCCCGCAGCATCCGGCTGCAGTAATTACGCACGCCTGCCGGCAGGAAATTAAGCTTCTGTTCACACCAACGTTCGACAGAAGCTTTAACAAGCTGCTTCACTTCCTCCTGCAGTTGAGTAAAATTAAGTCGCTCCGGCAGCTCGTCCAAAGAAAAAAGCTCCCGGGCCACCACCTCGCCAATATTGGCAGCCAGTTCAGCTCTGCGTCGGGGGATCAACCCCTGCAGGGTAATGGGCAGCGGCCATAAACGCCATGGGTTTAACGGCCGAAACAATAAGCGAATCGCCAATACATTTGTGATCCAACCGATAATGGCTCCGGTCAGGGGCAGAAAAATAAATATCAAGTGCCATCTTCCTTATTGCTGGATATTACTGCAAATACTACATTTATCGCCTTATTATATCACTAAAAGGGCAAATTAAAAAGCTTGCGTCTTCTTAGG
>JAAYKP010000163.1 GCA_012522335.1 Bacillota bacterium | reverse complement strand
TTGGGCTGGAAATGCTTTATCGAAAGTTGCTACATTGTTAACCTTATAAACAGAAGTGATTTCCATGATTTAGCCTCCTTATTTTCGCTGGATTCATCTTGCAACTATAGTCTACTAAATTCTCAGCTGTAAAACTACGTTGTATATACAGAGCTTTACATGTAAATATTGTACTTGTTTATAGTATTATGTTTATTATAAATTCCCATTACTTGCTATCAATATTGTTATAATTTCCTATTTTGTTAGGATGCAGCTAGAATATTATCCTGCTTACTTCTACATCTGGCACATTTTGGCTGTTTCATTGTCATTCCTTAGTTATTGTTCACAATTGTCGCAATTCTTGGTATAATTAGGTAAGACAGTCTAGGAGGGTAGCTAATGCTCACATTGCAGAAATTAGTTACGCACTTAAGTGCGTATCAACCGCAAAGCAGAATTATTATTAATAAGGAACTGCGCTCTTTTAAACTATTTGCCAAAGGATTTACTGACTTTACCGCTGATACAATTTACGTGGGGAAAGTGTCTGATCTGCCGCCAACTAAAACTTATACGCAGCAAATAAACTTTCTGCTGCTGAAAGACAGCGAATTGCCTGCCGCCTTTTATAACAATGTTCTCATCAACTACATCCTGATTGAAAACCAAGTCAACCTCATCAGCGTTATTAATGATCTCCAAGATTTCTTTACCATACGGGAGTATACAGCGCAGGCCATAAAAAAAATGCTGGCTGTAGTGATGCAGGGCGCACAAGTACAGGAGCTGCTGGAAGTTGCATACCAGTTTCTGGGCAATCCACTTCTCCTGACTGACTCTACCCATTATCTGCTGGCTCACGCCGGCTGGGACAGTGAGCTGGACGAACCGGAATGGCAGCATTACTTAGAGCATGGTTTTATGTCCGATCGTCTGGCCATTGCCATTGGTAATGATGCGGAATTTAGACGCAAAGCTACAAGCGACATCGTCATTCCGCTTGTCATCAAATATGAGGGGATCTTAAAGCATGCGCAGATGGTGGGTCGGGTTACAGCTGAAGGTACAAATATTGCCTATTTGGGCATGTTGGAAGTTCAGCGTCCATTCACAGAAACCGACTACGAACTTGTTCCGCTTGTTTGCGATTTTCTCTCTCTTATTATGCAGCAGTCACAGGACAAGCTTAATGTGGCCACCACTGAAAGCGAAACCCTGGTTATTAAATTATTAAATGGCACCTACGAACCCGGTACCGCAGGAAAAGCAATGCAGAACATCCAGCTAAAACTGGCCGATGAACTTTGCTTAATCTGTGTAGACATTGATAAAACTGTAGACTCAACTGATAAAACAGTTTTAGTGAAAAGTTTAATGCAGAATTTTTTTATCGGCAGTATTACGGTCATTTACAGCGGCTGCGTTTTAATAGTCAACGAGTACAGACATCGAGGCCGGCTGTTTTTTACAAAAGAAAAAATAGCTGCTTTTAAACAGCTATTAACAACCCAAAATCTCCGTGCCGGCATTAGCAGACCATTTTATCATTTAACTGACGTCAAACAATACTTCCAGCAAGCGCAGCATATCATCAATACGGCCTCTCCCTTAGCACCAAACGACCGCGTTTATTTCTATGAGGATTACTTAATTCAACACCTGGTAACACGTATGCTGGAAAATGAAAGCATAGAAAGTATTTGTCACCCTAAATTCTTGCAGTTAATTAAAAGAGACATCGAAAAAGCAAGCAGCTATGCACTTAGCCTGTATCTTTATCTGCAAAATAACGGTGATATTCAGGCTACCGCCCAGGCCATGCATCTGCACTATAATACCATGAAGTATCGCCTGCAGAGGATTTCTACCCTGATGGAAGTAGATTTAAATGACTTTGATATCCTGTTTAAATGCAAGCTTTTCTTTGTAGCCTTAGAAATCTATCATAAAATTTCTTTTCCTGATTACTTTACTCAGGTGCGGATTCCTGAAGAAACACCATATCTTGACAAAGTGTAACGAGCAACAGTACCGGCTTCTGTCAGCACATGGCGGACCCCGTAATTTAAGGAGGAAAGAGTTTGCGGAAACGAAGAAGATTATTAATTTTTCCTGTAATACTGGTAATGATGGTGATAGTGCTGCCTAAAATTTTATCTGGCAGGCAGCCCCTGGAGATTATACATCATTCTCCACAGGAGGAAACAGTAGAAGTCGACACAGCCATCACACTGGAGCTGTCAGCCCCGGTAGACATGGCGAGTTTAGCAGAGCATTTTAGTATTGACCCGGCCGTTTCCGGACAGTTTACTGCCGATGGCTCTACAGTAATGTTTACGCCGGATACACCGCTGCAGTACAGCACTCGCTATGTTGTAACGGTAAGGGAAGGAGTCCGGGCAAAGCGGGGAAATGAACTGCCTCATTCCTTCACCCTGGAATTCACAACTGCGGACCGCCCTCCCCTGACGATTATAGCGATGGGAGACATCATGCTTGATCAACTGACGAGAAAAAAACTAAAAGAGTATGATCCAAGTTATCCCTTTTTAAAAGTTAAACATCTACTGGAGCAGGGCGATGTTATTTTTGGCAACTTGGAGGCTCCTATTTCCGCCCGGGGCACTCCACTGACGGGAAAAAAATACACTTTTTGCGCTGCGCCCTTCTCTGTTCAATGCCTGCAGGATGCAGGAATAAATATGGTTTCACTGGCTAACAATCATATCATGGATTACGGGCAGGAGGCCCTCATCGATACCTTAAACATTTTAGCTGAACATAATATTGCCGCTGCCGGGGCCGGCACAGACAGTACTCAAGCCCATGCCAGCACAATCATGGAGAGCAAAGGGTACCGGGTAGCTCTGTTAGCTTATACAGATGATTTTGCTGTGCCGGCCCAACACCGTTCATTCTGGCGGGCGGCGGAACAAAAACCTGGTGCCGCCCTTCTTCATGACCATAATCAGATTAAGGCAGACATCGAGCGCCTGCGCCCAGCTGCAGACCTGGTATTGGTCTCTTTCCATTGGGGCTATGAATACACCTCTAATGTCGCGGCAGAACAGCAAAAACTTGGCCGTCTGGCAATAGACGCAGGTGCCGATCTGGTACTGGGACACCATCCCCATGTACCGCAGGGAATAGAAATTTATCGGGGCAAACCAATTGTTTACAGTCTAAGCAACTTTGTTTTTTATCCGTTTGCCAACCGCCCCGCCACCCAAGACACTTTCCTGCTGCAGGCAAAATATGAAGCAGGAAAAATTAATGAGCTTTTTCTCATCCCCATCAAGGGCGGTGACAGTCAACCCTATTTCCCTCAGGGACAGGAGCTGACAGCCCTCACCTCACACCTTACCCGGCTCTTGAATCGCCTGGGGACAGCTTATGAAATAACCGCTGAATCATTAATTAAAATAAAGCTGCCTTAAGAAATGTATGACAAAAGAGTTCTCGTCAACTCAGTACAACAAGAACTGAGGAAAATAAACGACGCACTGTCTGACAGTGCGTCGTTATCTTTAAATTTTATTTATAAGATCGCCTTGCCTTCTGCAACAAGTCGATCATAATTTCTTCTGGTTGCCTCATACATTTTTGCTCTCAGTTTCGGTGCCCGCGACAGATCGACCAAAACTCTGTTATCACTGCCCGACTTGGCCATAAAATCGGCTACCGCTGCATCCATTTCTTCTTCCGTCGCATCTTCCGGGCAAACCGGACCGTCAGTAAAGATCATTTGATCTCCATACTTTTGTTTTAAAGCATATTTATCATTAATTGGCTGACCACCCCAGGAATCAAAGCCTGCTTCAATGAAAAGCGGCACAAATCTTTCTACAAAGCCACAGCAGTGCAAATCCATGTACATGCCTAAAGAATGAACATGATCCACAATCTCCTTAACATAAGGCAGCAGCATTTCCCTTACTGTTTCCACTTTGAAGAATTCTGAACGCTGAGAACCCCAATCGTCATTAAAATTAACTATATCGGGATTAAACCATTTTTTCACGTTAGTGTAAAACTTCTTATGTACATCAGTTACTGCCCTAAAGAAGCGGTGCACACTTTCTTTTTGATCTTCATCAATCAGTGCCATGGCTGCTTTGTCAAAATCCATCACAGCAATCAGTCTTTCAAACAAACAACCGGGCACAGCAATATAGGTTGCTCTCTCCGGGGACAGTTTATCCTTGTTGCGCTCATAACAGCCTTCCCAGTCCCAGGTGTCAGGGTCTGGTATGGTAACATATTTTTCCCATTCATTAATATCCTTGACTTTGGGGTTGCCCGGCTTGACAATCGCACCCCCCACAACTTCAACAAAGACCCACTCTACACCATAGCCGTCTATGCCGCCTTCCTTGCTGCTGCGCGCTTGGTTTTCCGGATCACAATCGACCATTATCATAGTGTGCTCACCAAAAGCAAAGGGTGCCCACATCGGTGTTTTTCCCTGATACAAAAGCAAAGTATTCTCTCGCGGAGTAATTGGTGTCGTGAAGACCTCTACCGGTGGACCAAACATCTGCGGCATCATTTCTTTCACTTTTAGCTCGTCTTGCGAAAACTTAACGTCTCTCCCCATCTTTATACCTCCTAGTTAAATATTTCACTAATTTCTGCAACTTTTAAATAGTTACCGTTGACTGAATTATATGCTCATTTAAATTTTCTGTCAACAACTATTGCATGTGTCAGGGGACGGTTCCTTGTCACACTCCTCCCGCCATGATTAAAAAGCAAAGCTGGCGCCGCCCGTGAGTCTTCACTTTACACATTGGCAGCAGGATTTAATAGCTTTGCTCAACTAAATGACTAATGAAGAAATATTTGCCTGCTTACTTGAAAAAAACGCCGGAGATCAAAAAATTCGGTCCATATTTTGCATTATAAACCATGCCGTTTTTCCAGTGACCTAAACCGGCGGCTACCGCTAAGGGACGTAAATCACCATAGACAGAAAAAACACCCTTTGTCCAAATTTTACGATACCCATACTTAGTGAGAAGTTTTTTAATCTGGCGTAAATTGCGGTTGGCAAGCTGATTAACTCTAAAAACATCCCGGGTGACTTTGAATAGGTCGTAATAAAACAAGGTGTTTTTGCAATAGTGACCAAACAGAATCGCGTGCACACCGTCGCTTAACTGTACATAGCCACGCAAAATCACCTTGTTAGCGATGCTTATTTGCTTAATTTGAGCCAGCATAGTACGATTAACCACACAAACAACTCCTTCCATCAAACCGGACGATACCTTTAGTCTTCTCTACTATTTCCAATATTGTGGTTGCTGCGCTAAATACTGGCAAAGGACCAGTCCTGATTGCTTCCAGGCTGCCGCATTATCTACCCCGATGTAACGAAAATGCCATGGTTCGTAGATATAACCAGTGATGTCGGTAGTTCCCTTGGGATAGCTCATAACAAAGCCGTAACGATAAGCGTTATCTGCCAGCCACTGACCAGAAGTGGTATTTCCGAAAGCATTGGCCAGCACATAACCGGGAATGCATAAGTCTACCGTGGTACCTAGCTGATGCTCAGATTGACCAGGACGGGCGCTAAATGTGTTTGCCTTTTTTTCACCATGTTTAGCAGCGTAGTTGTTAAAAATGCGCTTTTGAGCAGCATAGCTGCGGTAAGCAGAGGTGACGAAGAACTCTGCACCTGCAGCGTTTGTTTCCTCCCACATCGCCCGCAGCTGTTGATAAGCTTCTCTGCGCAGTTGGTACTTCGCACCATTCAAGCACATTTCAGCCGGCAGGGTCACCAGATCATGCGGTTTGTATTTGCCTAAGCTGGTTTCTTTTGTGATCAAGACCAAGAGGTCATCTCCATTGGCTAACTGTCTGATTTTCCCCGTGGACTGAGTAGTTGAGGGCTCGTCTCTAGCAGGAGGTTCTTCTTTGACAGGCGGTTTAACATCAGGTTGCGGCTTAACAGCTGATGGCTTTTTAACATCAGGTGTCGGCTCAACGGCTGGTGGAGATTTTACATCAGGCTCCGTTTCAACGGCTGACGGCGGTTTAGCATCAAGCGGCTGCTCAACAGCTGGCGGTGGTTTGACATCAAGTGGCGGTTCAACGGCTGGTGGTGATGTGAGTTCGGAGAGTTTGCCCGCCGGTGGCCCTGCCTCAGGTGCATTTACCGGTGCTTTGCCGGCATGCCTGTAAGCATGAAGGTTATTATGGTAACAATAGCAAGTCAAAATAAACACCACCAGTATGGCTAAAAGAATTAAATATTTGTTATATCGCCTGGGAATCCTTTTTTCGGCCAGGTGAGGGAGCTGTCTCATCTATTACTCCTCCTCTGTCAGTCTATACAATTATGCCATAATTTGCTAGATTTATGTATTTGTTCTCTTCATAGTACGGTTTTCCTGTTGTTTGGTGAGAGTTATCTAATAAAAATAACAGCAGTACAACCCCGGCAATTTACAGCCGGGGTTGTACTGCCTAACGAAAAATCATCCCTCTGTTAAATCGCATACAGATAAAGCTGCATGATTATCTGTACGCTTATCAGGCCGATCATGTTCGCGTATAAAAACTACCTGTCAATGATTCAGTGGCACTCACTATTTATTTAGAATCAATACAAAATGAGTGCTGCTTCCGCCTGGGGTAATGGTCGGCAGCGTGACAAACAACCATCCCTTATCACACAGCAGCGTTTCTGGCTGCTAATTCCTCATGGATTTTTGCCATAGTTTTATTATCAAGCTTATAGAAATTCAGAGTAATTAGGCTGATGAGAGCACAGGCAGCAGGAAGCAATGTCGACAGAACAATGATCCCCTGGATGAGCTGTGGCGTTGCTGCGGCTTCAGCAGAATAACCAATAGCTGCCAAGCCAAAACCTGTGATGGCTCCTGCTACAGCTGCTGCAATTTTCATAGGTAGTGCACTAATTGACATAATTAAACCTTTAGCATTTTTACCGGTCTTCCATTCCGCATAATCAGCCACATCAGAATAATTGGCAAAATTAACTACACCGGATAACCCGGCAAAACCACCAAGCCAACGGCAGAACATGTATAATGTGGTGTTTCGGGCACAAAAATAGGCAGCAATTAAACTAACGAGGCTAATGGTTGAACCGATCATCATAACAGTACGTTTGCTCTCTACCCTTTGCGCCACCAACTGGCCAACGAAAGTTGCTATGATCCCCACAATGGAGGTAACAGTCATAAAAACCGAGATCAACAGCATATTGCCTGCGACATATTTAAAGTAGTAAACATTTAATCCTCCGGCAATGGAAAGGATGGTACCGGTAAACATGCCGTGCATCATTAATACCAGCAGCGGTGGATTACCAACCACCTGCCGCCACATATCCCCTAGAGAAGGAGTAGTACCGGGGATTGCTTCCATCACGTCATAAGGCTTTGCCACACGGGCAGCCAGTAGATAACCGAACAACTGCAGAAATCCTGCAATAATAATATAAGTGAGATAACCAGTACCTTCATTTGTACGACCGAAATAAAGAATAATCGGCATATGACAAGAGCTGTACACCAGCATAGCAATCATAGAAACCTGCATCCGCCTTGCTGAAAGTAGTACTCTTGATTTAGGATCGACAGCCATAATCGGTGTAATACCTGAAGCACCACTAAAGGCAAAGTTCAAAGCAAAAGAACCTAACACATAGGCCACACAATAATAAACATATTTCACTGTTTCACTCATGAAAGAAGGATTGGTAAACAATAAAGAAATAAATATAAGCGTAAGCGGAGCACCAATATAGATCCAGGAACAATATTTGCCCCATTTTAGATTTGTTCTCTCAATAATAGCACCCACTAAAACAATAGAGACTGTATCCGCTATCCGAGTTAATAAAAGCAGTCCCCCGACTACAGCTGCACTCATTTTCACAATGTCTGTGAGAAAATAGGCAAAATAAGCCCCCACCGGCCCCATAAGCATCATAAATGGTGACAAACCGATACTAAAAAGGTTGATTTCCTTGTTAGTTAATGGTTTATGTACTGACATTTACAACTACCTCCTTGACTTTAACATTTTTCTTCTGCAGCTTACATGTTGTATTTACAGATTAAAGATGTGTCTGGTCGTAGTTGAAACGTTACCGGGTCACGGAACCTGAATACAACTGAAATTTAATGCATCTCATCACCTCTTTGTACTGTTTCGGCAGCATTGTCCGATGTGAAAGCATGCATGAATTATCCAGTTTACAAATGCTGCCTTAATTTACAATATTACTACAACCAGAATATTATGCAGAATAACTCTTTTTCATCCCAAGACGTAACCGGGGACGGTTCTATGTCACGATCTTAATTACTCAGGCAAACCAGTGAGTTCTGGCTAACTAAACCTAAAATAGCCCAAATAAAAAGAATGCCCTAGAGAATCTAAGACATTCTTTATTAGTTAGCTGCATATAATCACGCGCCGTGGAACAGGCGCACTTTTGTAATCAGGGAAAAAGGAGACCAAGCCTGTTAATCAACCTGTATTCCATGTGCTTCTGCAAATAAAACAGCTTGTGCCAGGTCAATTTTTGCACCTCTTAGATTTGTATTTAGGAAATCTATACCCTCCATGTTTGCACCGCGGAAATCTGCACCGAACAGATTGGCTTTGGCAAGAACAGCGCGCGCTAAATCTGCCTGGCGCAAATCAGCCTTTTCCAGGTCTGCACCGTATAAATCTGCCTCAACCAGCCGGACTTTTCTCAAATCAACAGCCTTGAGATCGCAGTCACTTAAGTTAACATATGACCAGTCTCCTTCAATAATTTTAATAGCAAACAAACTAGCAGCTTCAAATGAACTGCCAGTCAGTTTACACTGATCAAAAGTTACACTGGAAAGATGAGCAGCTGCAAATCTGCAATTAAGAAATGCGGAATGTTTATGTTCAGACATATTTAAACGTGCTTGTGTAAAATCACAATTTGTAAAAATACATCCTGATGTCCGCACGTCCTGTAAATCAGCATCTTTAAAACTGCAGTCAATGAATTTAATGCCTGATATTTGCTGGTCAGCTAACTCACATTTGTCAAAATTTTTTTCTCGGTACTCTGTATCGCTTTGAATCTGCAACATCTCGCCTCCCTCTTATAATCTTTTTCTGAATATCTCTCGCTCACAGCTTCAGCTTGTCCACTTGAAAATCCAAATTTCCAAACAACATTTGCAGCTGCATTAACATAACAGACCCATTTTATCTCCAAAATTTTACCATCTCTTTTTTGTCATCTATGTTATAAGCAACAATTTTGCGTATCAATTCATAATCCACTTTATCTGTCCATTTAATTCTAAAAAGCCCCTTTGTGTAAGAATATCCGGCTTTCTCTATATCCTTGGCAAAATATTTAATAACTTCTGCTTCAGGTGCCACAGCTAAATGTGTCTTAGCTATACTAAAGCCAATAATAAAAGTTCCATGGTCAGTGAACATTGGCTGATTCCACTTGATTTCTTCTTTAAGTTGAGGGAAAGTTCTTTTTACATAATTTAAGATGCTTTCCGTTCGTTCTCTTTTTTCCGGATCGTCAATGCTGTTTAGATACTTTTGAAAATCATTCATTTGTTGCACACCCTTTTATATAAAACTAAATGGTTTTATACATGCCTGTTACTTTCTTCTTTATCCTAACCATCTTTACCTGCACCACAAGCTGCCGCACATACTACTAATGACATTTTTTTCTTAAGCTTGGGCAGCTAACAATCCTGTTGCATAAAACAATGATCTTGATTATAATGAACTCAAGCGTCACTGATTCCCGTGACGCTAATTTAGTGGGAAAGGATCTGTTATTAAGAATGAACCATGAACGCTTGAATGTTTTAGAAAAAATGCCTATTCAAAAAGCCATCGTTAAGCTTGCAGTACCTACGATGCTGGGAATGATTATTCATTCACTTTATAACCTGGCCGATACTTTTTTTATTGGGCAGCTTAATGACCCAAATGCTGTAGCAGCTGTAACCATGGCTTTTCCCGTTTTCATGATTATTAATGCTTTAGGCAGCTTATTTTCGGTTGGTGGTGCTTCTTATATCTCACGTGCTTTAGGCAGAAAAGATATAAAAGGAGCCAGTAAAGGGGCGTCAATAGCTTTCATGTTCTCCATCGCCTCAGGTGTTTTAATGGCTATACTGGCGTTCATGAACCTCGATC
>JAAYKP010000162.1 GCA_012522335.1 Bacillota bacterium | reverse complement strand
TTTGTCTGCTTATTGTAAGCCGTAAATATTTTCTTCACTAAGCGGGCGTTCCATATCTTCTAATTCTTCTAAGGGGACATTGATTCTGCGGTTAGTTCCCATGATGGTAACATCGGCTGTTGTTTCCTGCACATTTTCTATCCACACAGGCACATTCTGGTACTGAACTTCAAGATGCTCACTGGCATTGAGGATTTTTTCTGCCTCTTTCCTGTCCATGCAATCCCTCCTTTTTGTTTAGTATGCAGCAAAGCGGAAGCTGACTATGCAGAGCTGAACTTTCTATTCTGCAGCACTTGTAAACCAGACGTAAAAACTATATAATATATTCAGAATATTATGAAGAAGCAGGGTAAGTACTTTTATCTACGGCAACGGTCGCACTCCTGAAGGTGGTTATGTCTATGAAGGTGTGAAACTAATCACTATGTGGGTCTTATTGGCAGGATTTTTAGTTTTAGATGTTGTCAGGAAACACTGTAAATGCTGCAGCTGCATCACTGACCCGGCTTTTCTTTAAACATCAGGAATTTACACAAAATGATGTTATTAAGAATGGGGGTATTGAAGTGTCAACACAAGAACAACAACTAAGTGATAAGCTTATCAACATTTTCTGTATAGGTCTATCTCCGTTTATGCTTTTTATGGGTCCGGTCATGTCTTACTATCCGTACTTCCTGACGGATATTGCCAAAATATCAGCCACGACAGTCGGTGTAGTGCTGTTAATTACCCGGATCGTTGATGCTTTTGCGATTATTTTTGTCGGCGGTACCATTGAAAGAACAAATCTCAAATGGGGTAAATATATTTCCTGGATTTACATTGGCGCGCCGCTGACGCTGGTTTTCTTTACTCTCATGTGGGTTGATATTCCCGGCATGGCTATGACGGTAAAGGCAGCCTACTTTACCATCATGTATATTGTCGGCCACATTTTCATGAACTTTGCCTGGAGTGGCGCCTCAAGCCTGATTCCCTTGATGTCGACGAATCCTATGGATCGGGTTAAATTGTCAGCCAGACGGACACAGTTTCAAACTGTGACGAATCTGATTTACAGCGCTTCTCACATGCCCATTATTATGTACTTTGGCCGCAATAACGAAGGTACCGGTTACCTTGTTTATATGGTTTTGACCCTGATCATTCAATTATTAGGCTACCTGATGTCTGCCAAGGTAGCTAAACCGTACGACATTACAAGCACAGCCGGTGCCGAGACACCTTCCTTCGGTGAGCTGCTGAAGGGGATTGTCACCAATAAACCGCTTTTGATTTTAATGCTTTATGGGCTCTTTAATTTCTCTATCCTCTCCTTAGCCAATGGTTTAAATATTTACGTTTTTAAATATGTGCACAATAACACACTGTTAATTTCACTCTTCCTAACGGTTAACTCCGTAGTTAATTTAGCTTCCTCTTTTATTGGTCAATTCATTGCTCAAAAAGTTGACAGTAAACGTACAGTAATGATTATTGGTACAGCCATTGCTGCGGTTAGTTTTGTAGGCGCCTATTTCTTTGCCCGCAATACAGTTCTCTTTATGGTCTTCCGCTGGATAGGTGCCTTGTCAGGAATGGGCATGGTCGTCAACTTTGCTGTTTACGCCGATGCCGCCGACTATGCTGAGTGGAAGACAGGCAAAAGCGCTAAAGCTCTCATTATGTCAGTCAGCTCCCTGCCGGCGAAAACTTCGGGCGCCCTGGTTGGTGCCATCACCGGTTTTGGTTTAGCCGCCATCGGTTATACGGCAGATGCGCCGGCAACTCCTCAGTTAGTCCAGGGTCTGATTAACCTTTCAACTTTACTGCCCATTGCCTGCGCGCTAATTGCCATATTCTTCCTGTCTTTCTATAAGCTTGACAATGAGACAATGA
>JAAYKP010000161.1 GCA_012522335.1 Bacillota bacterium | reverse complement strand
GTCCGGAGAAAGTGCTGTTCTTATGTGCGGCATTACCCTGGACTGGTTCCCCTGTACAATGGGCGGCGCGTCCTGAGTCATGTCGCAATCTGAGGAAGGGCAGCTAACAGTTAAAGTGAGCTAAAAGGAGAAAGAAGATGGAATTATTGTGTGCATTTTTGTTGGACGCAGCTATTGGTGATCCGGCCTGGCTGCCCCATCCTGTGATTCAGATGGGACATTTGATCAATTTATTAGAAAAACACCTGCGTCGGCAGAACGCTGCGAAGACTAATCAACTTGTTTCCGGTGCTGTACTGGTGCTGTTGGTTCTGGCGGCAACATATGGCAGCAGTAAGCTGTTACTGTTTACTGCTGACTGGCTGCATAAGTACCTGGGCTTATTGGTAAACGTCGTTTTACTGGCATCTACCCTGGCCGCCCGGGGGCTGCAGGAGGCGGCAGAGAGAATTGTCACCCCTTTACGTGCAGGTGATTTGCCGGCGGCACGTTATGCTGTCGGTTTGGTGGTGAGCCGTGATACAGACGAGCTGACAGAAACAGAAGTAGCACGGGCGGCCGTGGAAACAGTTGCCGAAAATACTGTAGATGGCGTGACGGCACCACTGTTTTATGCTCTGTTAGGCGGAGCGCCGCTGGCTTTACTATATAAAGCGGTTAATACCATGGATTCTATGCTTGGTCATAAAAATGAGCGCTATTTATATTTTGGCCGGGTAGCAGCTAAACTGGATGATTTAGCTAATTGGCTGCCTGCCCGCCTGACTGTACCGGCCATGCTGCTGGCAGCAGCCTTACTGCGGCTTGATGTCAAAGCTGCGCTGCTTGCTGTGCGGCGGGACAGTCGTCGGCACCCCAGTCCCAACAGCGGCTATAGCGAAGCTGTGGCAGCCGGCGCTTTGAATGTTACTTTAGGCGGAGAAAACAAGTACTACGGAAGCTCAAGCCGGCGTCCGTTGCTGTGGCCGGAAGGGCGCACGACCGCTGCCCATGATATTGCTGCTGTCACAAAGCTAATGCGTTTGACCTCCGCCATCTTTTTGGTCTTTGGGCTAATTATCAGAGCCATTATCTTAACGCTGATATAGAATCAACTGCATTTATGATGGAGATAAAGATGGGAGGCTTGACTATGCAGCAGGCTAAACTGCATCCTTTTGGACATGGCGGTGATGTGAAAACGGCAGCGGAAGCTTATGGCTTTGACCCTAAGGAAATAATTGATTTTAGTGCAAACATCAATCCTTTAGGTCCGCCTGCCGGACTGTTAGCATACCTGGCGGAGCAGCTGGAGACTGTCACAAGTTATCCTGATCCGGCTTGCCGCAAACTAATCAGTATGCTCAACGAGTATTATCAACCGCGGCAAAGTATTGTTGTTGGCAACGGAGCAGGGGAATTAATTTATACGCTGATGCGTGTCCTGCCGGCGGGTACAGTCCTGATTCCGGCACCCAGTTTTAATCTTTATGCCAAAGCGGCCCAGGCGGCAGGGAGAGCGGTCAGTTATCATTATCTGCGGCGAAAGCACGACTTTCGGCTGCAGGTAGATGAAATGAATAAGCAAATTAGGCAGGAACGCCCAAAAATCGTGATGCTGTGTAATCCGAACAATCCTACGGGATGTGCTTTAACCCGGGATGAAGTTTTGGCCGTCAAGCAAGCTTGTGTCCAAAACGGTGCTTACCTGGTGATTGATGAAGCATTTCTTGAGTTTACTGCTGATTGGCGGAAGCGGACTTTCCTGCAAACAGCTGCTGAAAACATGGTTGTGCTCTGCTCAATGACAAAAATGTATGCTATTCCGGGTCTCAGGCTGGGGTTTTTAGTGGCCGCGCCGCAGTTATGTGAGGCCATCACAAAAAACAGAGATCCATGGAGCGTAAATAGTTTGGCGCAATTAGCAGGTGAATTTGTCCTGCGTGATCAGGCCTTTCGGCAAAAGTCGGTAGAAACGATTACTGCTTGGGCCCAGGAGCTCTATTTTGCTTTACAAACGATTCCTGACCTTCGTCCTTTTGCTCCTGCGGCTAACTTTATCATGCTCGAAAGTTTACGGACATCTTCAGTTGAGCTGCAGGCAGAACTGCTCAAACAGAAAATTCTGATCCGTGACTGTGGTAACTACCAGGGACTTAACCGGTGCTATGTCCGTGTAGCAGTTCGTACTCAGGCGGAAAATCAGGCTCTGATCGCAGCCTTGCGCAGCAGGGAGCAGAGTTAAATTTGCGGCAAAAGCTGCCGGGGACATGTTGGCTTATTGTTCGGCAGGAAAAGAAATGCCGCAACCCAACTAAAGAGGGTCGCGGCTTTCCGGCTTTATGATTGGCGCATGGCGCAAAGTTTGCCGGTAGACTAAAGGTTATGCTTTTGTCGAGATATTATTTATTGTTGACGGAAAGCACAGGAAAGGAGCCTAAAATTTTTAACAGCTCTGTTTCCCGGCTTGCTTCCTCCAGGGCGGCTTTTACGATACTGTCCTGGGGTGTTCCGTCAAGATCAACAAATATGATATAGTCACCCAGGCGGCTTCTGGCCGGACGGGATTCAATACGGGTTAAGTTAATCTGCCGCTTGGCAAAGGCTCCCAGGATGCGGTACAGATTGCCGGGTGTATTGTTGACGGAAAAGAGGAAGGAGGTTTTTTGCGGCTGGCCGAGCTGTTCTTCTTTCCGGCCGAGAACAATAAAGCGTGTTGTTGACGCTTTATCCTGGATAGCGGCAGCTAAAACAGGCAGCTTATAGTGGGCTGCAGCCGACCGGCCGGCGATGGCGGCAGCCTGCACGCCAAGTTCAGCAGCCATCCTGGCTGCCTCTGCTGTACTGACAACGGGGATAGTCCGGGCGTGGGCCAGCTGCTGCTGCAAAAATGCCCGGCACTGGGCCAGGGCCTGGGGGTGAGAATATACTGCCCGAATATCAGTAAGTGCTGCAGCCTGGCTGAGCAGATGATGCTCGATCTCCAGATCAAGTTCAGCCAGTATTTTGAGCCCGGAAGTTGTTGTTAACAGATCCAGTGTCTCCCGTACTGACCCGGCCAGTGAATTTTCCAGGGGCACAATACCAAAACGGGCCTCTCCCGCTGCCACACTGACGGCACAGTCGGTGATGCTGGCACAGGGAGCAGGAACAAGCTGCAGTCCGGTTATTTGGCCAAATGCCCTGCAGGCTGCTTCTGAGAAAGTGCCGTGCGGACCTAAATAAGCAGCTTTAGACATTATTGACCACTCCCGGTGCAGAGAGTTTTACCCAAAGCAGGCAGGATTGCTTTCACTGCAGCCATCAGTTCGACAAAATGTTCCGGTGTCAATGATTGTTTCCCGTCGCATAATGCCCGGGCCGGATCGGGGTGAACCTCGACGAGCAAACCGTCGGCGCCCGCTGCCAGTGAGGCCAGGGCGAGGGGTTTTACCAGCCGCCAGTGGCCGCCCGCATGGCTGGGGTCAGCAATAACGGGCAAATGGGTCAGCTGTTTAGCCAAAGCAATGGCACTGACATCCAGTGTGTTGCGGGTAGCTGTTTCAAAAGTACGGATTCCTCTTTCGCAGAGGATTACCTGATAATTTCCGGCCGCCATAATATATTCAGCTGCCATCAGCCATTCTTCGACAGTAGCGGACAGGCCTCTTTTCAGTAGGACAGGCTTACGCAGCTGGCCCACTTCTTTCAGCAACGGATAGTTCTGCATATTGCGGGCCCCGATCTGTACGATATCAGCCGTTGCGGCAACCATTTCCACGTCGGCCGGATTGATTACTTCTGTTACAACGGGCAGCCCGGTTTCTGCGCTTATCTCGTGTAAATAGGCTAACCCTTCCGCCATTAATCCCTGAAAAGCATAAGGAGAGGTGCGCGGCTTAAAGGCACCGCCACGCAGGGCAGCTGCCTGCTGGGCTTTAACTGCGTGTGCTGTGGCGCGTAACTGGTCCTGGCTTTCTACAGCACATGGTCCGGCGATGACAGCGACAGTGCCTCCGCCCAGGCGCAAACTGCCGGCGGTAACAACGCTATCATCCGGTTTCATCTCCCGGCTGACCAGTTTATAGGGCTGCAGCACACGCATTACTTTCTCTACGCCGGGCATTGTTTCCAAAGCCGGGGGAATTTCCGAGCCGGCTGAACCTACTGCGCCAATAACAAGCCGCTTCTCACCGCGGATGAGGTGGCAGCTGTACCCATACTCCTGCAAAACGTCTTCTACTGCCTGTATTTCCCTTTCCGGCGCCTGTAAATCCATGACAACAATCATTTTGATCCACCTCCATAAATTTTAGCAAAATAAAAACCGTCCCTCACAAGGGACGGATAATAAACCCGCGGTACCACCCAACTTACGCACTGCGTCACTCTCTGACAAATACGGGATAATCCTAATTTACAGGATCTATCCGATATCTGCCCCAGTGGTAACGGACGGGGTTCCCGGCGCGGTCTACATACTGCTTAGTGTTCAACCTGCGGCTCCGGAGGGAACTTCAGATAACCGTACCTGGAGATGCTTGCAGTCAGCGGCATCTCCTCCCTGCAAGGTCGTAGTTACCTTACTTTTCTCCTTCACTGCCTTTGTTTATAGGTTTAAAAAGTAATATAGCATGAAATCTTTGCCTTGTAAAGACCCATTTTTATAAAAGTTGCCGCCCGACTGCTTAACAATTTATGTCTGCCGACTTTAGAGCTCCGGTCAGACAATGATTTACAAGAAGCCGTTAATAAATGAGGAAGAGAGGAAATGGGAAATGAAATATATGATTAATCTTTCCAATGAGAAGAACCAGCTGGCATGGTTTCAAAACGACAGCAAACATATTGAATCTTTTCTTGACCGCAACCGTATAGATGGGATAGAGCTGATCCTGCACGGCAGTGAGGGGCTGGAGCTAATCCCGCAGCAGCGTGTTTTGGGACTGCATTTGCGCTTCTGGCCGATGTGGCTTGATTTTTGGCAGGGTGATGAGGAGGAGCTGCTTAAACAGTTTGATTCCCTCGATAATATTCAGCATTTTTATGGTGGGCTTACCCGGGAGAGTTTGATAAACCACTACCGTGAAGAATTTCGCCAGGCGCAGGAATTGGCTGCAGAATATGTAGTATTTCATGTCAGCCATGTACAGATGGAGCATATTTACACGCGGCAGTATTGTTATGACGACTGGGATGTAATGAAAGCGGCAGCGGAAGTTGCCAATGCAGCCTTCGGCAGTACTGACCGGGGAGTTACGATACTTTTTGAAAACCTGTGGTGGCCAGGTTTGACTTTTTTAGATCCGCAAAAAACGGAGGCTTTTCTGCAGCTGATTGACTACCCGCGTAAAGGCTTTATGCTGGATATCAGTCATTTAATGATTACCAACTGCAACCTCAGGGATGAAGAAGGTGCCTGTACTTACATATTAGAAACTATAGAAGCTTTAGGGGAGCTGAAAAAATATATCAGAGGTATTCATTTGAACAAATCTTTGTCCGGGGAATACCTGCAGCAGAGTCATAAAAACAAGGAGCAAAAACTGCGCAGTTTAAGTAATGTCTGGGAGCGGTATATGGAAGCACGCCAGCATATTATTCAAATTGATCAGCATCTGCCCTTTGCCCATCCCGGCATCAAAGAGATTATAGAGCTGGTGGCTCCGGACTATTTAGTTTACGAGCTTTTGGCGGACAATTTAACTAATTTGGAGCGGTTTATTGCAGTACAAAATAAAGCGCTGGGCAGACTTTAAAATAACCGCGGACGGAAGCAAAAAGAACTCTAATTATAGGTGATGAGAAGGAAGTGCAGTGGATTACCGCAATCCACTGTTTTC
>JAAYKP010000029.1 GCA_012522335.1 Bacillota bacterium | reverse complement strand
GATATTTTTTCGTGCCCAAAATCCTTGTTTTTCTTCCCGTTTTTCTTCCATCCTCATCCCCCACCTCCATCATGCTATGGTAATACTGTGATCTGACCTGCCGGGCCTGCCGTGACGCGGCCGATCAAGGCCGCAGGCACACCGCGTGCCGCTAATGTTTGCAGCAGCTTTGCTTCCTTGGTCGCAGGTACTGTAATCAGTAAGCCGCCTGAAGTCTGCGGATCACAGAGGACATCAAGTTCACGCTCGCCCACAGCCTCTCCTGCCACCTTCAGCCCGTCTGCCACATAGTCCCGGTTAGCATACGCACCGCCGGGCACCAGTCCCATTTCGGCAGCGCGCAAGGCTCCCGGCAATAACGGTATGCGGCCGAAAGATAACTCCAGCGCCGCACCGCTGGCCAAGGCCAGTTCCCTGGCATGACCTAAAAGGCCAAAACCGGTAATATCAGTAGCAGCAGAAACACCGATCTCGTTCATCACGGCTGCTGCCTCTTTATTTAAAGCAGTCATCGTCTGCACCGCGGCTTCCAGCTCTCCCGCCGCAGCCAGCTCTGCTTTTACTGCTGTCAAAACCAGACCGGAACCCAGTGGTTTAGTTAAAACAACCGCGTCACCGACTTGGGCACCATCATTGGTAATCAGCTGCTCGGGGTGAACAAAACCGGTCACCGATAAGCCATATTTCGGTTCGTTATCTTCCACACTATGTCCACCTACAATCAGAGCCCCGGCTTCCAGCACTTTATGAGCGCCGCCCTGCATAATTTTGGCCAGGGCCTCTATGCCGAGTGTTTTGGAAGGATAGCAGACGATGTTCATAACCAGCCGCGGCTGTGCTCCCATGGCATAAACATCCGATAAGGCATTAGCGGCGGCAATTTGACCAAAAAGATAGGGATCATCCACGACCGGGGTAAAAAAGTCCAGCGTCTGCACCAAGGCAAGATCATCACGCACACGGTAAACACCGGCGTCAGCAAAGGAATTACAGCCAATCAACAGGTTTTCATCTTCCATGATCGGTAAATGGCACAGCACCTGTGCCAGTGCCCCTGGAGGCATCTTGGCTGCTCAGCCACCGCTTTTCGTTAATGTCGTCAGACGAGGCTGCTCATCAGTCATTGTTACTTTCCTCCCCACAATTTTCTAGATCCAGACGCCAGGCAACACGTGCATCACCCAGGCGGCGAGTCCACTTCAGGTGATCAAACTTTTCCAGGAGCGGGATTACATATTTCCGTGTAGAGTTTAACTTTTCCCGAAACTCACCGGTTGACAGTGTGTTTTGACTGCGAAAATGCTCACATAAAAGAGCTTTGGCCTGCTGAAATGCTCTTTGATGCAGCGCCAGCTGCTCATCTAAACGCACCACTACACCCTGCTGTGCTAAATAATTGAGGAATGTTTCTACTTGTGCCGGGGTCAGACTCAGCCTGGCAGCCAGTTCTTTAGCGGTTGGAGGCATAAAACCGCCCTCTGCTATCAATTCAGTCAGAGCGGTAAGCTGCTGCAGCTCCTGCTCCCTTGGCTGCGGCTGATGTGCAGCCAGGGCTACCAGCTCTCCCTGCAGCTGCAGCCGCCCCTCTGCCGCTAATGTAGTTAACAACCAATCATAAAGTTTGAGGGGAAGCTGTTTCGGTATACTGTTTCTTAATTCTGCCCGGGACATGCCTACCGCTAAATGATGCCTTTGGTGGTATTCTGCCAATACCTGCTCCAGCCGCTCAGCCCACTCCCGGGCAGCATGAGCATCAACCTGCAGTTCATCTACCTGCAGAATACTGCCCTCTGTCAGCAGCTTATTTAAGTGTGCCTGCAGCACTTCGGGAGCAAAACCGGATTCCTTTAACAGCAGGCTGTATGGCACCACGCCTTCACGGCGAATGCGCTGTAAAAGGGGAGCGGCAGGATCTCCTTTTTCCAGCTCCTGCAGTCTTTGTAAGATTTCCTGTCTAAAACGTTTATGTTTTTCAGGGCGGGCATCCAGTACCAGGCCGCCGCCAATGGTAGTCATGGGCGAAAAACTGCGAATGATAAAACGGTCCTGTCGTTGCGCCACTAATTTTTTTTCCAGGCGCAGCTGTACAAATGCTTCCTCCCCCTGTTTTAATTCATCCCTGTCCAGCAGCACTACCCGTCCCACAGCGCGGCCTGTTCCCAGATAAAGATGCACGCGGGTCAGATTCTTCATGACCCGTGGTGCCGAGTCCAGCAGTCTTAATTTGGCATCCAGCATGTAGGTCGCCTCTAAGGTACCGGGTGCGGCAATAACACTGCCGCGCAGCAGCGCCTCCTTTTCCAAGCCGGAGAGATTAACGGCTGTCCGCTGTCCTGCCGCGGCTGATTCCACTTGTTTGCCGTGCACCTGAACCTGACGCACCCTGGCTGTCCGCCCCAGGGGTAGAACTTCCACCGTGGAACCGACGCGAATCGTTCCGGCCACCAGGGTACCCGTAACAATTGTGCCAAAACCAGGTAAAGTAAAGACGCGGTCTACAGGCAGACGCAGCGGTGCTTTTTCATCTCTGCCGGTAATTTCCGCCGTCAGTTTATCAATGGCCTGCAGCAGTTCCGGCACCCCCTGCCCGGTAGCGGCCGAGACACGATAAAAAGGCGCCGCTGCTAAAAAAGTGCCTGCCAATGCTTCACGCACTTCTTCTTCCACCAGATCCAGCCACTCTTCATCTGCCACTAAATCTATTTTTGTCAGAACCACCAAGCCGCGGGCAATCTGCAGCAGATCCATAATTTCCACATGCTCACGAGTTTGCGGCATCACTCCTTCAGTAACATCAACCACCAACAGCACTAAATCAATGCCGCCGATCCCCGCCAGCATATTATGGATAAACCGTTCATGTCCCGGAACATCAACCACCCCGGCCAAACGTCCGCCGGGTAATTTAAAGGGGGCAAAGCCAAGTTCAATGGAAATGCCCCGTTCTTTTTCCTCACGCAGCCGATCTGTATCCCGTCCGGTCAGGGCTTTAATCAAAGCCGTTTTGCCGTGATCAACATGTCCGGCCGTACCAATTATGACGTGAGACACCGAACCACCTCTTCTTCTTCGCTCTCTGCAATGGTACGCAGATCCAGGAGCAGCCAGTCATCCTGTACCCGCCCTACTAAAGCCGGCGTGCCCAGCCGCAGTTGTTCCACCCAGCGGTGAAGCGGTATTTCCCGGGAACGTACGGCTACCACGCAAGTAGGCAGATAGGTTGTCGGCATGGCGCCGCCGCCGACGTAGGAAACATCCTCCCGCACCTCTGCCATTACTAAACCGTCTGCTCCCTTGTTAATTGCCGCCGCCAATCTATCTGCCCGCTGCTGCAGGACGGCAGCAGGGGTTGTTAGTTTGGCCAGCACCGGTATTTCTTTTAAAGGACTGCCCGTCAAGTAGATCTGCAAAGTGGCTTCCAGGGCGGCCAAAGTAAGCTTATCGGGACGCAGCGCCCGCAAAAGTTGGTTCTGTTTTATCCGCTCAACATATTGACGTTTTCCCAGAATGATGCCGGCTTGAGGTCCGCCTAAAAGCTTGTCTCCGCTGAGGGTGACAACATCAGCGCCGGCTGCCACACAATCCGTCACCAGCGGCTCCCGGGCCAAACCATAAGGGGAAAGATCTAACAGCAGGCCGCTGCCTAAATCCTCCATCACCGGCAGCCCCGTTTCCCGGGCTAACTTCACCAAGGCAGCCGTTTCCACGGTGGCAGTAAAGCCTACTACCTGATAGTTGCTGGTATGTACTTTTAATAACAGCGCCGTTTCTTCGCCAATGGCCCGTTGATAATCTCGCAAATGGGTTTTATTTGTTGTTCCCACTTCCACCAGCCGCGCTCCACCTGCGGCCATGACCTCCGGTATGCGAAAACTGCCGCCGATTTCCACCAGTTCGCCGCGGGAAACAATGACTTCTTTACCGGCTGCCAGTGTATTTAATGCCACCAGGACCGCAGCCGCATTATTATTAACTACGCAGGCGGCTTCTGCACCGGTCAGCCGCTGCAGCAGCGCTTCCACATGTGCGTGACGAGAGCCGCGCTTACCTGTGGCTAAATCAACTTCCAAATTACAATAGGAGGCAGCTTCTGCCACTGCTGCCCTGGCTGCCGCTGCCAAGGGAGCACGACCTAAATTCGTATGTAAAACTGTACCGGTTGCATTGATCACCCGGCGTAAAGAGGGCTGCTGCAGCAAAGTCAGCCTGGCTTTAACAGCCACTGCTGCCGCTGCTGCCGAAAAGTCTAAGTCTGCCAGCTGTTCAGCGCCGGCAGCCGCCAGAATCTGCCGGCGCAGCTGTGCCACCACTTCCTGAGCTACCTGGACAAGTAAAGTATGCGCATAGTCATAAGCGGAATAAGCAGACTGAAAGGCGGCCACGACAGCATCAACGGCCGGTAAAGCACGCAAATAATCGTTGCGCCAGTTTTCCACCATCTTTTTCACCTGCTGACTTATTTTTCATCTTTCCTATCCCAAATATTATATAGCTTAACAACCGCCAGCGCAACCGTGACAGGGGACGGTTCCCTGTCACGGGCGCGGCAGATAAACGTAGAAGCAGCTGCCCTTGCCTGGTTGGCTGGTCACATCAACCCGTCCCCCCATTGCTTCAACCAATTCTCTGACAATGGCCAAACCAATGCCTGAGCCGCCGGTAGCGCGGGTGCGGGAAGGATCAACACGATAGAAGCGTTCGAACAGATAGGGGAGATGTTCCGCGGCAATGCCGATGCCGCTGTCTTGGACGGCGATAACAATTTCAGCTGCCTGCTGCCCAAGACTAACGGTAACCGTTCCTCCCGCCGGCGTATATTTATAGGCATTGCTGACCAGGTTGTTCAGTACGCGGGCTAACAGCTCCTCATCGGCCTGGGCATAAATTGTTTGTGCCGGCAGCTCCAAATGGATGGTCAGCTCTTTGCGCTGCAGCAGCGGTCGCAGACGTTCCACCTCTGCCTGCAAAAGCTCGTTAAGCGCCAACGGTTTCAGCTCAACCAGGCGTTTTTGAAAATCAGCGTTTGCCAGCTCCTGCAAATCCTGGACCAGGCTGCCTAAACGGCCTGTCTCCTCCAGGACGGCAGTAAGATTTTCTTCATCGGGACTTAAAATACCGTCACGAAACGCTTCCAGATAACTTTGAATAGTCGTCAGGGGAGTACGCAGTTCATGCGAGATATCACCCGTCAGCTTGCGGCGCAGAGCGTTTTGTTCAGCAATTTTAGCTGCCATACGGTTCATGGTAGTTCCTAACACCGCCAGTTCATCATCACCGCCTACTTCCACACGGGCTTCAATTTGACCGCTGCCCCATTTCTCGGCTGCTTCAGTCAGCAGCTGCAGCTGACCTGTTAAACGGTGTGCTAAAAAACTGGCAAGTACCACAGCAGCCAGGGCCGCCAGCAGCCCTGTAATAAGGGCACTTTGCTGCACAGCCTGCTGAAACAGCCTGGCTTCTGTTGTCCACAGGCCCTCCTGCCCCAGATGGGTAATCTCCACACTGCCGACTCTCGTCTGACCGTACAGGAGCGGATAACTGTATGTATCGCCCCGTAATTCCTGCACGCTCTGCCAATGCCT
>JAAYKP010000160.1 GCA_012522335.1 Bacillota bacterium | reverse complement strand
CATATGTTGCAGCTTCTTGTTCGAGCATTACCTCCAATATTGGTTTAATCTCCAAGTCTCCTTCTTCAGGTATTTCCGGAGCCAAGATATCATATACACCCTTGGCCAACAATTGGGATATAACCGAATCTCCCGGCTTCCTACCAGGCGCCAGGAGAATAATTCGGGTATGTGGCCGAGTTACTTTGAACTTTTTGACCCCCATCACAATATCCACGGCAGCCCCAGCGTCCACATCCAGGATCAATACAGAAGCATTAACCCTGCCTGCCTTATCAAAAGCCTTGATAACATCCTCATCATTCACACTTTTACCATATAAAATACTGCCCCTGCCTGTTATCACAGTTTTGATTTCTTCAAAATAATTCGGACTTGCGATTATAGAAAACATACATATCCCCTCTCTTAATAAAAAGAAAGCGGATCAAGTGCTGTTTTCCGCCTTCTAATTTCAAAATGTAAGTGGTTTCCCGTACTATTTCCTGTTGAACCAACCAGGCCAATTACCGTACCCTGTTTTACTGTTTGTCCGGCCCTGACATTGATACGGCTGAGATGATAATAGCGGGTCTCAAACTCACCGGCATGCCGAACAATAATTGCCCTGCCCGCTTGCCCAAGCCAACCGCAGTTGATAACTGTACCATCTGCAGCCGCAAAAATAGGCGTGCCTTGTGGTGCACCCATGTCTAAACCCCGATGGAATCCTGCTACACCATTAAGGACCCGGGGGCCAAACAACGAAGTTATAGTATACTGTCCTTTTGGCAGCGGCCAGATAAATTGCCCTCGACCACTTGGCACCCACCCATCGGGAATCACATCACTTACTAAACCCCGGCTGCCAATCATCTTTAAAAACAGGGAAACCTGGTCTTTTTGCTCACTGCTTAATCTGCATGCTACCATCACCTTATCCAGGGGAACCTGTTTATAAAGAACATTTACCTTTGCCTCCACCTCTTCTGTTTCCACCACCTCTTTCTGTACAAATTCAGCTGCCAGCCTCTTTGCCCGCTCGACTGAACTCTGCGAAAAATTCTGACCCAGCAGCACCGTATCCAACGCTAATATTTCCTGCCATTTCACTTCCAGTCCATACTTTTCATTTACCTCACTTGCCGCCTGCAGATAATACTCAACCTGCTTTGCCTCAGCCATAGGCACTGTATGCACCATAGCCGCCGGAGCTGCGAAAAACACCGCCAAGAAGGTCACCGGCATAAATACAGCCAGAATGATAACTCGAAGGATTCTCTCTGGCACCATGGTTGTACCTGCCATTAGCGACCACCCCCATCCCCAAACAGCTCTTTCTCGTGCCCAGCCAGCTCAACTTTTGCTCGCACACGCTTGCTGCCAGCCACAAGTAACGCCTCTCCTCGGGCACCTTGCCCCAGCAGCTCCTGCTCTGCTTCGGAAAGAAACATGAGTTTTGCTAATGACGCTAAATCATTTTCCCCCATACCTATCAGCACCTTGTAACACGGGTTATCTACTAATGCCTGCCCATAACGCTTAATGCTCGGGTCAGTGAAATCCACGACATTCTGCGTAATTGTCAGCAATCCACCTTCATATTTTCGGATTCGTTTGTTAGTATTACGCAAAAAAGCCAATGCTTGTGGTGCCTCCGGATCAGCCAGCAAATACGCCTCGTCAACTGCCAAAAGGATCTTTTCTTTCCGATCACGTGCCACTTCGTTCCAAGCCCAGCGCAGGATATTATAGTACTGTGCCCACCTGATACTCTCGTCCGCATCCAGCAGGTTATAAATATCCAGTACCACAAAATCAGCATAGCCAGCTTCTCCCACTGTTGTGCCTGCTGTCCTTGATGCTCAGCCTTTTCTTTTAACAGACGATACAAATCCGCCATAATCGGCCACTGGTCATTGGGCACAGCCACTGGATCAACGTCCCAACCGATCCCAAACTGCTGATAAAGCTCTTCTAATGCTACTTCCAGCACTGCCATCTCCTGTGCATCAATCTCTTTTAGATACAGCGTAAAAAAGGTACGCAGGTTTTGAAAATGCATTGCCAATTCGCCCTTCTTTGCCATTTCATGTGGATAAAGCCGTTCTCCTTCCCCCTCGCCTTCATCTTTTGGGGACAGCCTTACCTGCAGGGGATTAATTCTACCTGCTGAACCACCTCCGCAATCTATCCGTTTGCCGTTTAAATTAGCGCAAAGATCCTTGTACTCCATTTCTGGATCAATGATAATCACCCTGCACCCCTGGCCGTATGCATTGGCCAGGATTTTTTTTACCAGCGTGGATTTTCCTACGCCCGGCTTCCCAACCACAAAAAAGTTGGTATTTGTCCGATCCCCTCCTCTGCGCCAGATATCAACCAGGATCACCCCACCATCTTTATCCCGTCCCACGATAATCCCTTCACCATCATTAATTCCGGAACTAGTAAAAGGAAAACTGGCTGCTACGGTTTCAGAAGGCATATTCCTTTTACCCATCACACTTACTTCACTGGGCAAATCAGCCCAGGGGGCAACGGCCTTAAGTCCATCTTCCTGTCGAAACAACAGGCTTCTTCCGCGCATACCAGCGCCTGCTAGTGCAGCCTCCACTCGTTTGCCCCGTCGCTTTAACTGATCCAGTTCATCAGCCAATATCATCAGCACACATGTAAAATAAAAAACCTGCTGCTGCTCCTGATCAAATTTTTTTAGCAGTGTCTTTGCATGTTCTAATTGCTCTTCCGCCCGTTGTACCACCAGAGCGTTACCACCATTTATAACTTTAGATGTCAATTCCCCAACTGCAATAGTAATTGAACGAATTAATTGATACGGGTCGGTTGGTGTAACATGGATAGAACAAAGCACACCAGGCAGCTGAGCAATCCGGCTGATCCAAGCAGCATCAACATCCGGGGGATAATCCACAATAGCTATCACCTTACCAACCTGATCTCCAAAAATAAAATGCTGTGGTTGAAACGATAAGGCCGAAGGTGCCAAAATATCATGGAATCCGGCCATCCCGTAAGCTCTTTGTTCAGTCAAATTCTATCTCCCCTCACTAAATTATTAATGAACCGGAGGCAGATAAGGCCCCGGAGAATCCGGAGCCTTTTCAAATCCTGCCCGCACCGGCTGAAAAAAGGTAAATAACAAATCTAGAATCTGTCTCTCACTACAAAACTCAGCTTTTAATCCTACGCCCCGCAGATCACCGGCAAGCTCTCTAGCTTTGTTTAGCAGTTCACCTTCGACATATTTATCTTCCGGTTGAGACAGCAAAATATAAAACCGGCGTTCCAATGTTTCTCCCCCAGCTGCCATTTCTGCTGCCTGCCGGATGTAGCCCTTTAACAGATTCTTACGTATATAATCCTCCGTCTGCCGCGCCTTTTCTTCTAGCTTCGTAATATAGCCATCTAAATCTACATTTCGCCCTAATGATAACCACTGCATAGGGTACTGGCAGCCATTAATCACCTCATGCAAAGCAGTAATGATTTTCTTTTTTTCACCGTCTGATAAAAGGCTGAGGTTAATGGCCTCAACAGCAAGTGCAACAACAACTCGTTTATCATGTAAATAGATAAAACCGCCGCGCAGATCCTCAATAGGGATCCATTCTTGTGCGGCTTTTTTCTCCTTATCTTTTTCAACTTTACCCGACTGCGATGAAACTCTTAATTTATTCTTCAACTTTTTAAGCATCAGCCTTTCCCCCCTTCCCTACAACATAGAGATACGTTTGTTGTGTTAGTTTCCAGTGTTTTGCATCCTTAATCATACTCAGCACCGTTTTTTGTGAACGCGGTTCCGCCCTGCCTAGAAAATACCCCATGCTGGTTGTTAAACCAACAATCAGCAGCCGGGCAGCCGAGCCCGTAAATAACCCAAGCAGAAAAAAGCAACATAAGCCAATCACAAACCCACCGAGTACCATAAACAGTTCTTTATAGCCCATCCCTGGAAAGAACTCAAAGCGCTGCCGTACATTTCGCGGGATTAGATACATCCTAGACCCCCCTCGTCATCATTTTTCGCACCAGCACCATTGTCCCAGCACTCTGTGCTGCTCCACCAGCAACACTATCCAGGCCTGAACTGTAAAGCATTTGTTTTAACACCGAAGGTGCTTTCATAGTAGACCATAACCACCCAACAAACATCAGTAAAGCTGTCACGGTATTGCCAGTCATGATGCTACCTAAGGCATATAAGGCAGCCATTAGCATAAAAACCTGCAACGCCTGCGAAAAGCAGACAACCACCAATTCTCTGACCCATAGATTAAAAACATTACTGCTGTTGCTACCGACAAGGCCAATGGCCACAATTGGCCCGATTACAGCCAACATACCCAGATGTGCTGCTCGAATAAAGGTTTGGATATAAATTAACGCAATCAATACCATCGCCACCAAAATAAGCACTAAGGGCAGAGTAGATACACTTTGCATAAAATTCCCGTAGGTCGGATCAGACGGGGAGATCCCACCCGGGCCGGATACTTCCAGAGCAATCTCTGTTCCTAGGCGGTAAAGCCACCTCACCAACCATGGCACACTGCCGATGACGGCAGCAGCCTTGGCCGTGCTCAGCAGCAGCCCCCCCAGATCAGCGTCCGCATCTCCATTAGAATAGAGGATATAATTGCGCAGTGCCTCTGCTGCTACCTTCGCAGCCAGAACATAACTTTGAATTGCACTTTTTTTACGCTCTATTTCATCAACATCCAAATAATCACGTAACGCTTGACGTAAAAAATCTGAAACTACCTTGTTCTGTGATTGTGCTGCAGCCAATATTTGTTGTTTTTGTTCATAAGTTACCCGAAATTTTATTTCTTCACAAAAATGCCTGTTCACAGTCACCTTTTCACCTCCTTTAGCAAATGTTCCCCATGTAAACACAGAGAACACCTTGGTAAATACAAAAATGTACCACATATAGCAGTGGTATTACCGGTATGTACCCCCTGAAATTAACTGTCTTTGCTGGCACTGCCAGCAATATGTGGAACGCCCTTATCCTGCACTATAAAAACAGGCGAAATGGCATTACCATTTTCGTACCTGCAATACCCCGACTGCGATCCATTTTTCTAAGCAAACACACAAGCAAAAATGTATTTTTCATCCTGGCGGCGGGAATGAGAAAAAATATCACCGACCCAGCCTTGAAACACAATTTGCGTACAGTGCATCCACGTAAAGAAGCTTTATCATTTATTTTTTCATACAAAAAACCTGCATGAACACTCTCAAATAAGCATTCTGCAGGTCGAACATCATACCCGTTATTTTACTAAAAGCCCTATCTAATGTTTTTTATAAGCACATCATGTTTTGTAACAACTCTCTCAATGATGTCAATTTTTTCATCCTGTATTTTTTGTTTCCTTTCTATGCGATCTAGCTTTTCTGCATTAAGCT
>JAAYKP010000028.1 GCA_012522335.1 Bacillota bacterium | reverse complement strand
GCCAGTTTGTGGTAAGAAGGAACTCTTTCCGCTGCTGCAGGCAGCAGAACATGTTTCTCAACATGCACTGAAAGACTGCCGCTGTAAGCGACTTTTATATAGTAGCATATTTTTTTTGTTTTGTCCAGTCCCTTTTCTTGGACATTTTGCCTGGTCAGGACCGTGTTAAACTTCTGTTAGATTGCTGCAGGCAGCGAAAATCAAACCGCCTTATTCAATTGTTTCCTGAATAGGCGGTTATTATAGCACTAGTCTCGCGGACGCATGGTGGGGAAGAGAATAACATCCCTAATTGAGGGTGAATCGGTTAGCATCATGACTAAACGATCAATACCAATCCCCAGTCCGCCCGTTGGCGGCATGCCATACTCTAAAGCCTGCAGAAAATCTTCATCAAGCATATGTGCCTCTTCGTCTCCGGCTGCACGCTTGGCCATCTGCTCTTCAAAACGCCGCCGCTGATCGAGAGGGTCATTTAATTCTGTAAATGCATTACCTATTTCACTGCCGGCCATAAAAGCTTCGAATCTATAGGTCAAACTTGCATCGTCTGCTCTTCTTTTTGCCAGGGGAGAAACTTCAATGGGATAATCCTTAATGAAGATAGGCTGAATTAAATGCTTTTCCACAAACTCTTCAAAACATTCATTAATAATTTCACCGCGTGTGGCATTTGCCTTGACGGTCAAGCCCTTTTGCCTTACTGCTGCCTGTGCTTCAGCCGTTGTTTTGATGGCATTAAAATCCAGATTGGCATATTTTTTGATAGCATCAATCATCGTAAGCCGCGGCCATGGTGGTGTCAGGTCTAACTCGTGTCCCGCAAAGGTTACTATATGTGTACCAAGAATTTTCATCGCCACGGTAGAGACTAAATCTTCCATTAGCCTCATCATATCTTCATAATCTGCCTGTGCCTGGTAGATCTCAACAGTCGTAAACTCCGGATTATGTTTTGTGGAAATGCCTTCATTACGGAAAATCCGGCCTAACTCATATACTTTATCCATCCCACCAATAATTAATCTTTTCAGATGTAGTTCAGTAGCAATACGCAGGTAAAGATTCATATCAAGGGCATTATGGTAGGTAATAAAAGGTTTGGCTGTGGCACCGCCGGCAATTGTATGCATCACCGGGGTTTCCACTTCTAAAAATCCCCTGTCGTTTAAGTAATTACGTATTTCTTGTACTATTTTACTTCGTAAGATGAAAGTTCTTTTTACCTCAGGGTTAACAATAAGATCCAGGTAGCGCTGCCGGTAGCGTAAGTCTACATTAGTAAGACCATGCCATTTTTCCGGCATAGGCCTCAGTGTTTTAGCCAGGAGGCGCAGCTCCTTAACTGCAATAGTTTCCTCACCACGGCGGGTACGGAACACCTCACCCGTAACACCAACGATATCGCCAATATCTAAGAGTGAAAAAACTTCATAAGCCTTTTCGCCCACATCATTTAAGCGGACATAAATTTGAATCTGCCCGCTTTCATCCTGAAGATGAGCAAAGGATGCCTTTCCATGTGCGCGAATAGTCATCAGACGTCCCGTCAGTGCTACCGTCTGCCCCTCCAGCGCGGCAAAATTTTCAATTACTTGCGCTGCCTGATGGGTACTGGCATGTTTTACACCATAGGGTTCTACTCCCAGTGCACGCAGCTTTTCCAGCTTTTCTCTACGGACCTGTTCATGTTCACCAATTTCCGTCATCATTAACACCACCAAACTCTAACCCTTATTTCCCTTGCCTCAAGTTAGGATATTTTGATAATCTGGTATTTTAGGACACCGGCAGGCACCGATACTTCTACTATATCATTTATCTTGCGCCCCAGTATTGCCTTGCCCACAGGCGATTCATTAGAAATCTTATTTTCCGCGGGATTTGCTTCTGCAGAACCGACAATCGTATAAATAAAGTCTTCATTGAACTCCAGATCTTTTAAGACAACGGTAGAACCGAGAGACACAGAATCTGAACCTTCAGCAGTCTCAATTAAGCGTACGTTGCGCAGCATTTTTTCCAAAGTGATAATGCGCCCTTCAATAAAAGCTTGTTCATTCTTTGCATCTTCGTACTCAGAATTCTCGGAGATATCTCCAAAAGAAATCGCATTTTTGATCCTGGCAGCAACTTCACGGCGTTTAATTGATTTTAGATATTCAAGCTCTTTCTCCAGCTTTTCCAGTCCTCCCCGAGTGAGGATTACTTCTTTGCTTGCCATTAACTTCGCTCCTTCTGATGCTTTATAAATTATACCTTCAAGTATATTCCTTCGCAGTCAGGATATTTACTAATGATTTTGGTTTAAAAATTAATAACGAATCGCCGTACAGGCGATTCAGTTTTTAGAGTTCTGTATGCTAGTATAGCTACTCAGCCCCAAAAGTATTACTAATTACCGTTTTGCAATTTTTTCTAATCTATTATAAGACAGGAGCTTGTCTTTGTCAAACACCAGCAGCAAACAG
>JAAYKP010000159.1 GCA_012522335.1 Bacillota bacterium | reverse complement strand
ATTTGCAGTGTTGCAATGGCAACTATTTTTGGGTAGAAAAATAGTTATTTTTTGGTTTACATTTTGCTTAAGAACCGAACTTAGTATATATAGAAGGCCGCACTTATTGACTGGAACCTGTGTTATGCAAAGGCACAGGTTATTTTTGCGTCAATTCCATTTTTATAAAAGGTGCGGCTAATATTATATCTGAAGGAGTGAAGACTTATGGCAAAATGGATTAAAAGCATGACCCCGGAGCAAGCATGGAATGAGTTTGTAACAGATTCGGTAGAAATGTTTCTTTCCAATTTTAGAAGTGAAGGTTACACCGACATTGAAGCTGCCTGCATCAGGTATGCAGCAGATATTCCCATTATCTACAGAAGACCATTTCTGCAAAGCCAACTGGATCACATTGCAAGCTTGCTCAAACAGTACATTGATGCTTATCTTCACAAAAAAGGCGGCATTGATAAAATCAGGTTCTACACAGATGAAGAACTGGATTTGATGGATGAACTAGAAACACAAGAGCTGCTGGAATGGTTTAAGGAAGAGTTAGAGGATCTTAAGCGCCAATAGGATCTCTTGCAGGTGTACTGCTGCCATGCCGTGGCAGTACACCCTTCCCGTTAACAGAAAAGGAATTTAGTGACAGTATATAGAACTAAAATTAGTATCCTGATGTTATCATGTAGTATGTTTTGGCAAGGAGGAAACTATGGCTACCCTAATTCCTTATCTCAACCCTGAAAGCATAGAGAATACGGGAGAACGTCTTTTCTACCAGGCAGCTGCTAATTTACCTGGTGAGTACACTGTACTTTATTCTTTTAAATATCTGATCCCCGAATCCCAGTACTACCCGGAAACAATTCGTGAAGCCGATTTTGTCATTATCCATCCTGCGTTAGGGTATTTAACGGTAGAAGTTAAACAGGGAGAAGTAATTTATAATAATCGTCAGTGGCTGCGGCTAATCAATGGTATGGAAGTCCCCCTGGAAAAAGATCCGGTGGAACAGGCACGCAGTGCCATGTTTGCAATCCTGGATTGTTATGAGCAGGCAGCAAAGACAGCCTATTTCCCCCTGAAAAAACGCTATAGTGTGGCCTTCCCACAGTGCACCCAATTTTCAGGCAGCCTGCCTTTAGATTTAGATAAAGATAGTATCTTTCTGCAGTCTGATTTAGAAAACATGGAGCCCAAGATACAAGCTATTTTTAATATAAACCAACCGGAACCTAATCACGCTGCTGTCAAAACACTACTTGAGGTGCTGGCTCCGACCTTTAAAGTTTTTGCGCGGCTGGATGAGCAAATTGATCACTTTAACCGCCAGGCGCAGCGCCTGCTGACGGAGGAACAGGAGCGCATTCTTGACGAAACGGAGCTGGATAGGGAAAAAATCTTTTTTGGTTCCGCCGGCACCGGGAAAACCTTTTTGGCCATGGAAAAAGCCAAACGCCTGGCCAACCAAGGCTTAAAAGTTTTGCTTACTTGTTTTAATAAAAATTTGGCAGGGTACCTACGTAAGGAGATTGATTCACCTAAAATTACGACAGCAAATTTTCATGATTTTCTCTTCCGCACCCT
>JAAYKP010000158.1 GCA_012522335.1 Bacillota bacterium | reverse complement strand
TCTTTCCCCCGGGAAACTCCCAGAAACCACCAAAGCGCATCCCCTGCTTCCGCTTTGCCACTAAAATCTTACCTTCTTCATTTTCTATCACAGCAGCAACCACATCAACCATCAGTTCACATCCTAATGATTCTATATTAAATCTATCTCCATTTTGCCAGAAAGCTATAATCTCACGCAAAACTTGAGCAGGCCTTTTTCTGTGTACAATGCAGCTCTCCGAATTATCACTCTATTACCTTTTCCAATACCCAACGCTCCCCAAACCCCCCGCGCTTTTCAGCTTTTTTGTTAGCCATGTTCACTATCTCATCCCAATTAACACCATGATCGGCAGCCAGAGCCTTCAGCACCTCAAAAATATCGGCTAACTCCTCTAAACCATCCGATTCAGCATATTCCCTGACTTCTTCCCACAACTTTGCTTTAAGTAATTTGTTATATTCCTCGTTTTCTGCTCTCCGGCAAACAGCATGTTTGCCGGAGTTCTCTATGATCTCCGGGATTCTGTCTCTTACTAACTTGTAATAAAAAAGTTCGTTGGTATTCTCTTCTTTTGTATAGGGAACGACACTCTTCTTTATTCGCCTTACACCACCTTTGGGGTTTTCCACGTCACCCAAATAACGCGGAATAACATGGACATGCAGGTGAAATATCGTTTGTCCCCCAGCTTCTCCAATATTAACACCAACATTATAGCCATCCGGCCGGAATTCTTGATCAATAATCTTTTTAACCTCAAAGATTAAATCATTAATAGCGCTTAGCTCATCTGAGCTTGCTTCAAAGTAAGTAGCAATGTGCCGCTTGGGCACAACTAAAGTATGCCCTTCGTTTACAGGATAATTGTCATAAAAAGCTTTGGCTAATTCATTTTCACAAAGCAGCTCCATACCTGACTTAGCACAAAAAACACAATCTTTCATCTTAATCTTCTCTGTATCTCCTCTTAAAATAATTAACTTTCCTCCACTTCAAAATATCCTTTACGTGACTGGCTAATAAAGGTCCAAGATACTTTTTAACGCTGTCATCCAGGTAAAATATTTTGTTGATTTCATCATAATGGTAATATGTATTTGGCCTTGATAGAAAATTGATGGGGTTTCTTCTCATCAGATCTGCAAATTTTTCCGGCTGCCATTTTTGCCAGTTTCGGTTGCTCTGATCCTGCATATCCTTTTGGTGCACAGGATTTTCCAGTAGAAAAGCTCGAAAACGCTCCCCAACCGCATGCAGAGGTACAGACTGAACAATTGTTCCATCCTCAGTTAAAAAAGATGCAATGGCCGATATTTTGTATGATTTAGTCATACTGGTCTTTTCCAGGTCGCGCAGGAAACCTTCTGCCGGAGTATCCAACCAATTTAACTCTTCTTCCGTTAATTCTTTCAGGCTGTACAAAAATCTCAACCAGCCTTGTTTTATATATTCCCGCATGGGAATATCAGATCCTTCAAACAGATCAAACCTATTGGGACGGCGTTTCAATATTTCCTTAAGACGGTAATATTCATTCTTCATTCTGACTTTAAGCGGGTCTCTTTTCGCCATCTCATCAAACAAATCTAATAACCTAAAATCGAACTGCACGATACAGTTTTCCGGATATTCAATATCCTGTACTCTTTTCCCCCGGGTTTGGGGATAAACCGGGTTATCACCGGATAACAGTGCCGGCAAATAATGAGCACGTTTATAGTTACCTATAAAATCTAAGACAGTAAGATATTTTTTGCCATGATACTTCCGTAATCCCCGCCCTAACTGCTGTAAAAAGACAACGTATGATTCAGTAGGTCGTAAAAATAATACCGTATCTAGTGCCTGAATATCTATAACTTCATAAAAAATATCCACACATAAAATTATCTGTAACTCACCGCTCTCCTGCTTAGCATCTGCTTCCCCC
>JAAYKP010000027.1 GCA_012522335.1 Bacillota bacterium | reverse complement strand
GCTGTCCAGCAGCGGATAGAGTACGGAATGCAGAAAGCTTTCCGTCATTTGTTTGTCGGAACTTTGTCTTTTGGGTAAAAAGATAGCGGATAGAAGAAAGCCCGCAATCAGGCGAATTAGCAGCTCACGTTCTTCCTGCTGCAGAATGGTAAAATGCGCCGCTAACTTCTGTATAACTTCCACGATGGGGTTACTCTGACCTTCGCCCACATAGCTTTCCAGTACGACTAGACGGACAAGGTCCTTTTCCTCCAACAAAAACGGCAAGCGATTTTGCAGCAGCTCTGTTACTATCTGCTTTAAGTTCTCATGTTTGGCAACAGACAACCGGTCTACAAAAGAGACTACAGGATCGATTACGCGGCGGAAAATATCTTCTTTTTTCGCAAAATGGCGGAAAAGGGTCATTTCTGAAATGCCTGCCAATTTAGCGATCTGCGCAGTTGTCGTACCTTTATAACCATGGGCAATAAACAATTCTTTAGCCGCAGCTAAGATGGCTTCTTGAGTTGCTAATTTCTTCATAGGTACCCCCTACTTACAAGCTTACTGCTTCTCACCCACAGCTGTCAAGGGAGCTGAGATTTTGTTAATTTAATCGGCTGCAGTTTGCTGCAGTTCTGTTTTTTTCTCTTTTTTATTCCTCTTATGTAAATAAATGAAGGAGACAATTAACGATACAACCAGTACTAAAGCTGCAATTACAGCAATTTGCACTATTTGTGCTTTTTTAGCTGCCATGGCACGATCACGCAGGGCCAACATCTTTGAGGTTAAACCTAGATAACCTTTGTCCCAGGAGTATAAAGCAGAGTTATGAAAACCACCCATAAAAGTGGCAAACCGATGAGCAGTACCATCGCGGTAAATCATAAAGCGTGATTGCTCATCAATTAAATGCTGATCGTAAAGCATGTCAGCCACCGTCACCACATTGGCCATCATTAAATCAGCTTCCCTTAACAAGGCATCACTTTTAGCCAAATCTTCTCTGACGTAACTTTCCGCATGGCATTCAGTACAGCGGACAATCATTTCTTCCCGCAGTGCTTGCCACTCAGCATATGATTGACGAGTAACATGTGGCGCCAAGCCTGGTCCCATGATTTCCAAGGCTTGCTGTACTTTATTTCTGGCAGCCAACCATTCTTCATCTTCCCGTTCTCCCGGGCGCAGTCCCAAAAAGCCCCAGGCCGTAACCACACGGTGGCCGTCATGGCAGTCTATACAACCAGGCGCCCGTTCTGCTCCACCTTCCATATTGTACAACATTCCATGTTTAGAGTTGGCCCAGATTTCATACTGCGGGTGGTCCCCTGTATGACAGGTACCACAGGACTCCGGAGTGCTGGCTTCGGCTGCTGAAAAAACATGCCGTGTATGACAGGAGTCGCAGCGACCGCGACTGCCATCATCCCACTTTTGACCAACTTTATGACAAACGACACATCCTTTGTCAGTTACTTCCTGCGGCATCTTTTGGTATGTAGGTACGGTTTCCATAGCATCAATAGCCCAGTAATGTTTGCCCTCATAAAATAAAGCAACCTCTTCCTCATGACATTCAGCACAAGTTTTAGGTGTTGGTACACCGGGTGTGCCTGTATTGGGACCTGTATGCTTTATACCATGACAATCTGTACATAACATAAAGTCTCCTTTTATGCCACGGTCCAGGTCTGCGGCCGCACCACTGTGGCACTCACGACAGCTGCTGTCTGCTGTGGCTGCAGAAACTGCTGATCCGGTACAGCAGAGAATCAGACACAGCAGTATAAAAATTCCCCAGCGTCCTCTCACACTTCATCCCTCCCCATAATGTTAGTACCCACTAACATTATCAGCCGGAAGGTTAATTTTGTCAAGTTCTTTTACTTATTGTTGGGTATGCATACCTGCTATATTATGGCTGGTTAGTGCTGCCGGATCGGTTGCCTGCGGTGGCTCTGTGCACCCTGTTATAAGGAAATACAGATACGGCGGTCAACCGGTATTGGAAAAAGTTGTGAAGTACAATTACAGAAAGGAGTAATGTGTACAATGATAACATCTTTAAAAAACCGAATAATACAGATTAGAATTATAATTTTTGTTTTTACAGCTGTTATACTAACAGCAATTATTCATATAGTAAGCTATCCACCGTTATTAACACCAGGCATCACAGGTGACGAAACCAGTACTTATAAAGGGGTAGCGCATATCACATTTCATAGTATAGATGAATTAAAAATTAACCCTGTTCTTTCCCCAGAAGAAGTAGATAGGAAAATATCTGAAATGCAAGAAACCGGTGAGCATAACACTATATTTCATTATGGCTTAAGAATTTACCATGATAAGCCGATTGAGACTGTAACTATCAGGTATTCATATTTTGGCATTCCTCTTAGTCATACTCTGAATGTCAAATGAGATTTAAGTAAGTAAAACGAACGCCAAGGCAGAATGGCGTTCGTATACTGTATGGCTATTTATCAACGCTGGAATCGAAGGAAGCTGTGGTTAAATTTGCTGCAGCTCTTACACTACCACCGTTAGTTGTAAATTTATATTGTTCATTTTTTCGTTTGTAGTAATTGCAGCAAAGAAGCTTCATCCAGAACAGTAATGCCCAACTGCCTGGCTTTAGCTAATTTACTGCCGGCTTTTTC
>JAAYKP010000026.1 GCA_012522335.1 Bacillota bacterium | reverse complement strand
TCTGAACTCAAAACATACCCACAGTTTTTCGGAATTTTATCTTTAGAAATTGAGTTTATCACAGTGTACCTCCTGGGCAGCCCGAAACCAACGACACGCTTAGCTTTAATTATTCCCACTCAATTGTGGACGGGGGCTTGGCAGTGATATCAAAAACTACACGATTGACATGGGGCACTTCATTAACAATGCGGTTGGAGATACGCGCCAGTACCTCATGGGGAAAGCGGTACCAGTCAGCCGTCATGCCGTCATGGCTGGTCACAGCACGCAGAGCAATGGTATAAGCATAAGTACGCTTATCTCCCAGCACACCGACGGAGCGGATATTGGGCAGGACACAAAAAGCCTGCCAGATCTTGCGGTATAATCCTGCTTTTTTTATTTCTTCAACCATAATCGCATCTGCTTCCCGCAGTATAGCCAGCTTATCTTCAGTTATTTCTCCCAGAACCCGGATTGCTAAACCGGGACCCGGGAAGGGGTGGCGCCAGACAATCTCCTCGGGAATATGCAGCGCTTCACCGACACGGCGCACTTCATCCTTAAACAAATGGCTGAGAGGTTCAATTAACTTAAATTTCAGATCTTCCGGCAGGCCGCCTACATTATGATGGGATTTTATTACAGTTCCCCCCGGTGTGCCGCTTTCAATAATATCGGGATAAACAGTGCCCTGGACCAGATAATCTATCTTACCGATTTTAGCTGCTTCCCGTTCAAAAACGCGAATAAATTCGGCCCCGATAATTTTACGTTTTTGCTCCGGTTCTGCTGCTCCTTGCAGTTTGCTTAAAAATTCAGCCGCTGCATCCACATGAATTACTTTCATATTAAACTTTTTGGTAAAAGTCTCCATCACCTGCCGCGCTTCATCTTTACGCAGCAGACCGTGATCAACAAATATGCAGGTTAAACGGTCACCAATGGCTTTATGCACCAACACGGCTGCCACCGAACTATCCACACCGCCGGAAAGGCCGCAGACAACCTGCTCATTTTCACCCACAACTGCCCGGATATCCTGCAGCGTACTGTCAATAAATGCTTCCGTCGTCCAATCACCGGCAAAGCCTGCTGTCTTGAACAAAAAGTTTTCTAAGATCTCACTCCCCTGGGGAGTATTTTCTACTTCAGGGTGAAACTGCACAGCATAAAAACGTTGTGCAGAATCTGCCATGGCTGCCACCGGGGTCTCAGGTCCAGCTGCAGTAATGGTAAAGCCGGGTGGCGGCTGCACTACTACATCACCATGCCCCAGCCAGACAGTTATTTCTTTCCCCAGGCCGGCAAAAAGATCGTTTTCAGCCTGAACAACCAGCTGTGTCTGCTCATACTCGCGCCGTTCTGCAGCCTTCACCACTCCACCCAAATCTCTCGCCATTAACTGCATGCCGTAGCAAATGCCTAAAATGGGCACGCCCAGTTGATAAACTGCTGTATCTACAGCAGGGGCTTCCGGCTCAGAGACACTTTTAACCCCGCCGGATAAAATCAGGGCCTGCGGCTGTAAGTTCTGAATTTGTGTAACTGAGACCGTGTACGGCAGTATTTCACAATAGACTTTAAGCTCCCTGATACGGCGGGCTATAAGCTGGGTATATGGTCCACCGAAATCTATAATTACTGCTAACTCCTTTGTCACCTGATTTCACCTCGCCACATGTAATTTACCAAGAGTCGTTTTGTGCTGATTGTCACTATTTGCGTTAGCTAGTCTTCCCTGATTACAGTCAGGAATACTTTAACTTTTAGATGACATCTCCCTTGCTTCACCTCAATCCTGGTAAAAACATTATACAGGCAGTGGACTGCCCGGACAACTATTTCTTTTTTGTCTCTACTACTGCCGGGGTGAAAATAAGGAGCGGGCAGGCTAAAAAACGGTCTGTTTGTAACAAGTGCGGTAAAAATGAAAGAGTACCCGCATCTGCGAGTACTCTTAATAACTATTTTACATCATGGGCATTTGGGGCGCACCGCCGCCGGCAACATTCTTTTCTTCTTCCGGCTTGTCAACAACAACGGCCTCTGTAGTTAAGAACATTCCTGCAATGCTGGCAGCATGCTGCAGCGCAGAACGTGTTACTTTGGCCGGATCAGGAATACCTGCGGCAATCATGTCTTCATATTTATCGATAGCAGCATTATAACCAACACCCGGTGCAGCTGCTTTTACTTTTTCTACTACAATGGAGCCTTCCATACCGGCATTGAGAGCGATTTGCCGTACAGGTTCCTCCAGAGCACGACGGATAATGTTGATACCCGTTAGCTCATCGCCTTCGGCGGTCAGCTTATCAAGGGCGGGAAGAGCATCGATGTAAGCTGTGCCGCCACCGGGAACAATACCTTCTTCTACAGCAGCACGGGTAGCCGACAGGGCATCCTCAATGCGCAGTTTCTTTTCTTTCATTTCAACTTCTGTCGCAGCACCGACTTCGATTACCGCCACACCGCCGGACAGCTTAGCCAGGCGCTCCTGCAGCTTTTCTTTATCATACTCAGAGGTGGTCTCCTCAATTTGGTTGCGGATCTGTGTGATACGTGCCTGAATGGCAGATGTTTCGCCGGCACCATCGACAATGACTGTCTCTTCTTTAGTCACACGAACCTGGCGTGCGCGGCCTAGCATGCTCATATCAGCACTCTTTAAATCAATACCAAGTTCATCAGAAATAACTTGGCCACCGGTTAAGATAGCGATGTCTTCCAGCATTGCCTTACGGCGGTCACCGAAGCCGGGAGCCTTAACGGCTACGCAGTTGAAAGTACCGCGTAATTTGTTAAGGATAATGGTAGCGAGCGCTTCACCTTCGACATCTTCAGCCACGAGCAGTAAGGGCTTGCCGGACTGAACTACTTTTTCTAAAACGGGCAGAATTTCCTGCACGTTGCTGATTTTACGGTTGGTAGCCAGCACGTAGGGCTCGTCCAGGACAGCTTCCATTTTTTCTGTATCCGAGACCATGTAGTGGGAGATGTAACCACGGTCAAACATCATACCTTCAACTACTTTAAGTTCAGTGTAGAAGCCTTTGGATTCTTCAGTAGTGATGACACCGTCTTTACCCACTTTTTCCATTGCTTCAGCAATCAGCTCACCAATCTCACGGTCATCAGCAGAAATAGCGGCTACCTGGGAAATAGCATCTCTTGTTTCTACAGGACGAGCTTGGGCTTTAATTTCTTCCACTACGGCATTGGTTGCTTTTTCAATACCGCGTTTAATGGACATGGGGTTCGCACCGGCAGTAACGTTCTTAATACCTTCACGAATAATTGCCTGTGCCAGTAAAGTTGCCGTGGTGGTGCCGTCACCGGCTACATCCTGAGTTTTAACGGCAACTTCCTTGACCAGCTGGGCCCCAATATTTTCAAAGGGCTCTTCTAATTCAATTTCCTTAGCAATAGTAACACCGTCGTTAGTAATCAAAGGTGCACCGAATTTTTTGTCAAGCACCACATTACGACCTTTAGGGCCTAAGGTAACTTTGACAGTGTCAGCCAGTTTATTAACGCCTCTTTCTAAAGCACGACGTGCCTCTTCACGAAATAGCAATTGTTTGGCCATTGTTTGTCCCTGCCTCCTTTATTTTCAGTTCTTGTATGTTTAGTTACTCAAGTTTACCCAAAATATCTTCTTGGCGCATGATTAAGTATTCGACACCATCTATTTTTACTTCGGTACCGGCATATTTAGAGAAAAGTACACGGTCACCGACGGCGACATCCATCGGTACACGGGTCCCATTATCTAGGATGCGGCCGTCACCAACAGCCGTAACCTCGCCTTCCTGGGGTTTTTCTTTAGCTTTGTCAGGCAGAACAATGCCACTGGCCGTTTTTTCTTCGGCCTCAAGTACTTTGATGACCACACGATCACCTAAGGGTTTGATTCTCATACTGTAGACCTCCTTTATGTAAGTAGGTTTATTGTTGTTAGCACTCGTTAGGTGCGAGTGCTAATTGTCACACTAGTTATGGTATAAAAAAAACAGTCTGAACGCAAATCCGCCGCCAGCGTTGCTAGGGCAAATATAAGCATTTATAGACAAATAACACATTGTATTTAGTTATTTCTTTATTTATCTGTTTTTTCCTCCATTACCTTTCTTTTATGCTGCAGTTAATTTTCCGCATTCAATATCTGCTGCAGCCGGAGGGGGCAGCCTCTGCCGGAAAGGGGAAACTGCCGCGCCTCTGCTTAACAGAGGATAGTATACTCGTTGCCGGTCTTTTTATACATCAGCACTATCCTGGCAGTCTGTTAACGCAGCCGGCATTACTTGACATCACCAATCTTTACCAGCATAATGAAAGTACGGAGGTGGCCAAGTTATGCCCAAATACCGACATCTTAAGCGTTATCGGGAAATCGTCAACAGTGTGGTTCGTCATGGCTTTGGTCATTTGGTGACACAGCTTGGTTTGGCACAGTTTCTTCCCGCCGTACGTCGGTCACCGGAAGCAGAAGCAGAAATCTTACGCTGCTCCAGCGCGCAGCGTTTACGCATGCTGCTGGAAGAACTGGGACCCACCTTTGTCAAGTTTGGACAGCTGCTGTCAACACGCCCTGATATCTTGCCGCGTGAAATTTTTGTGGAATTATCACACCTGCAGGATCGTGTGCCGCCTTTTCCCTACGAGGATGCCTGCCGCATCATTACAAACGAGTTAGGTCAAACTATGGGAGAAATTTTTGCCTACTTTGAAGAGGAGCCGCTTGCTGCTGCTTCCATCGGGCAGGTACATCGTGCGCGACTGCATAACGGCGCGGAGGTGGTGGTAAAAGTCCGCCGACCGCAGATAATAGAGCAGATGCAGACAGACTTAGAAATACTGCTCGATATCGCCGGAATTGCTGAAAAAAGAACTACTTGGGGGCGAATGTACCACCTGTCTGAAATTGCACTGGAATTACAGCGCTCTTTAGTGGAAGAATTAGATTATCTTAACGAAGCGGAGAATGCTGACCTGATCCGCCGCAACTTCAAGCAGAGAAACGATGTAATCATTCCCAAGATTTACTGGCAGCAGACAACTTCAGCCGTGCTCACCATGGAATTTGTGCAGGGTGTTAAACTCAGCAGCCCGGAAGTGCTGCGGAAAGCAGGACATGAGCCGGCACAAGTTATCAACCGTTTAGTCGATGTCATGTATACACAAATCTTTGATCATGGCTGGTTTCATGCAGATCCTCATCCGGGAAATCTGGCTGTTGCTGCTGATGGAAGCCTTATTTTTATGGACTTTGGCATTGTCGGCCGCCTCTATGGCGAAAGAAAGCGTCAGTTTGTCCTCTTTTTACTGGGCATCGTAACTAAAAACTCCCGTCAGCTTGTACGCTCCCTGCAGGATATGGGCATCTTAGCGCACCGTGTGGACCGCAAAGCGCTGCGCCGCGATATTGAGCGTTTACTGGATAAATATCTTGATGCCGCTTTGCGCAAGATTAACCTTGGCAGGGCTGTGGCAGAGGTCTTTGCCTTAGCCTATCAGTACAGGATTCGCATTCCCGTTGAATTTACGTTACTGGGGAAAACCATTATGACGCTGGAAGGAGTTATTGAAGATCTCGCTGCCGATCTGACACTTATTGAACTGTTACAGCCGTATGCCGGGCGGCTGGTCCGTGACCGGTTTTCCTTTGCAGCGCTCAAAAATACAGCCGTGGAACACTTTTTTGAGACGACAGACTTTCTCTTTGCTCTGCCACGCCGCCTAAATGATCTTTTAGACCTTTTGGAGCTGGAAGGTCTGCCCATCCTTCTTAATTACCCTGATATAGAAAAAACATTTTTGCACTTAGACCGTCTGACAAACCGTTTAACATTCAGTATTGTCTTATTGTCCTTCAGCATTATTATGGCAGCATTAATTGTCGGGGCCGGTATCATCACCGCTGTCGCCGGCGAAACAGCTTTGCTGTGGCGCCTGCCGCTGATGGAAATCGGTTTCATCGTGGCAGCAGGAATGGCTATCTGGTTAATTGCTGCTATCTACCGCAGCGGTAAACTTTGATTACTGACAGGTTAATGATTGCCTGTCTGACTTTTACTGTTCTAAATACACAGCAAAGTAATAAAATGTTTCGAGGATTGCTGCTCTGAAAAAACTGCTCGCCGAAAGTAATGGTCTTGGCTCGAGATGTCAAACTTTTCTGACTATTAATTGACAAAGTACTTTTTTAATAATAATATTAATATAAATTAATAATTTCCAGCTGCTCCCTGCACAACTTCTACCTGCTACTTAGGCAAAAAAGCTACAGTTTATATGTTTGCACACAGCTGTAATTTTTCAATTTAACACCTGCGTCCAGAGCAAAGTTTTTACCCGGCAGCAAGTTAACAGTTATCATGGAGGTGTACCATGTGAAAAAGCCATTGAGCCCTGCTTTAAAAACATTTTATGGCATTGGTGATTTAGGTTTTTCCCTGATGACGTCAGTAGGTATGTATTTTCAGACATACTTTCTGACAGATGTGGCCGGTTTCAACTTGGCCCTGGTTGGTCTGATTATTACGATCCCAGGCATTTTTGATGCCGTCTTTGCCCCTGTATACGGTGCCATCATTGACGCTGTAAAACCGATGAAGTGGGGTAAGTACCGGTCCTGGTTAATTCTGACCCCTCCCCTTGTTGTCGTCCTCATGACCATGACTTACACAAAAATAGGTTCTGATGCAGTAGCCGCTGCCATTATTATTGCCTGCACCTTGTTGGCACGGCCATTGTTTAACATCCCCTGGGTAGCTAACGTGGCGCTAATTTCCGTTCTGGCCAATGATCCCAGTGAAAGAGTTCTGCTTTCTTCACGTAGAGCTTTTTGGACAAATTTGTCGCGGGTCTTTTTCTCCTATATCGGCTCACCCCTTGCCTTATACTTTGGCGCAAAAACAAATCCTATCACCGGTTATGCCATCTTACAATTCCTGATGGCGACATCCATGATGATTGGCTATTTCATTCATTTTAAAATGACTGAGGGGTATGAAGAAGTAACAAGCGATACTAAACAGTCAGCTGCACAGACTGCCCCGAAAGCAAAAGAGAAAACTTCACTAAAAGATTTATTAAGCAATCTTTTCCAAAATCCACCCTTAATGGCATTATTATTTGCTGACTTCGGCCGCTATCTGGCCATGTTTACCATGACCGCCTGCATTGCCTACTATTTTACCTACGTTGCTGAAAACATGGCACTGATGCCGCCCTTCATGCTGATCACCGCTCTAGCCGGTGTGGCAGGCTCACTGGCTACACCCATCTTAAACAAGAAGCTGAAAACACGCGGCACATCTATTATCGGCTTATTACTCGCAGGCGGTTTAATGCTGTTTGCAAAATTCGTAGGTTTACAAACTTATATCTTTATGGCAGTCTGCACCTTGGCACAGTTCTTCATGGGCATGCTGGCTTCGACCCTGGTGGCGTTATATGGTGACACTGTAATCTATGGTGAATGGAAAACAGGTAAAAATACAGCAGGCTTTATCATGGGTTTAATGAACCTGCCTTTAAAAATTGGCTCCCTGGCACGTGGCGTCATTATGACGGCAGCTTTAGCCGGCATTGGCTTTGTTGCCGGTATGGAGCCCACTTTAGCCCTCAAACAGGGCATCCTGAACATTTATGTGGTAATGCCCGGCATTGGGTTAGTGCTGGCCGGCCTGATCCTGCTGTTTGCTTTTAGATTAACGGATGCCAGGCTGAAGGAAATGACAGAAGAAATTGAGGCACGCAAAACGCAAGTTATTGTGGAGAGTTAGCGGCAGTAAAAAATCATCCCATCCGGCACTCCGGTGGGATGATTTTTTATTCTGCCAAGGCTTGTTTAGCTTTCTGCAGCTGCTCGGCCACAGCCGCAGCAGCAGTTCCCCCGCGGGAAGCCCGGGCAGCCACAACAGCTTCCGGTGTTAACAGAGGCAGAGCTTCTTCCGTAAACAGCGGGCTGTGTACCTGCAGCTCTGACACTGTCAGTTCAGGAAGAGATCGCTTTTCCGCGATACACCAGGCCACCAGCCGCCCGACAACGGCATGAGCCTCCCTAAAGGGCAGCCCTTTCCGGACAAGATAATCTGCCAGATCAGTGGCGCTGGCAAAATCCCCGGCTGCGGCTGCATACATTTTTTCCCGATTAACGCGCAGCGTCCGCAGCATCGCGGCATAAAGAGTTAAGCTCATTTTAATTGTATCGGCTGTATCAAAAAGGCCTTCTTTATCTTCCTGCAAATCTTTATTATAGGTCAGCGGTAAACCTTTCAGCACCGTCAGTAATGCCAGCAGGTGACCATAAACACGACCGGTTTTACCGCGCACCAGCTCCGTCACATCGGGATTTTTTTTCTGCGGCATAATACTGGAACCGGTAGTAAAAGCATCATCAAGCTCAACAAAGCCAAATTCCTGTGAATTCCACAGGATCAAATCCTCACTTAGGCGGCTTAAATGGGTCATTAACAGCGAGGCATTAGCAAGAAACTCTACCACGAAATCACGATCACTAACCGCATCCATACTGTTTTCATAGAGCTGCTTAAAGCCCAACTCCTCGGCCACCATCTCCCGGTTGATGGGGAAAGTGGTTCCTGCCAGGGCACCGGCACCCAGGGGCATCCAGTCAGCACGCTGATAAGATTCCAGAAATCGTGTCCGGTCACGCTGCAGCTGCCAAAAATAAGCAAGAAGATGGTGAGCAAAGAGAACGGGCTGGGCCCGCTGCAGATGGGTATATCCGGGCATAATCACATCCTGATGCGCTGCTGCCGTTTCCAATAATGTCTCCTGCAGATTTTTAATCAAGGCAGCCGTAGCCAAGATTTCTTTTTTTACGTACATATGCAGGTCCAATGCCACCTGATCATTACGGGAACGGGCAGTATGCAGTTTACCTCCCACCGGACCGATCAGCTCTATTAAACGTTTTTCCACATGCATATGGATATCTTCCATCGCCGCGGAAAATACAAATTCTCCACGTTCAATTTCTGCTTTAATCTCATGCAAACCTTCGATGATTAACTCTGCTTCTGCCCGGGATATAATTCCACAGGCTGCCAGCATGCGGCAGTGAGCCATACTGCCGCGGATATCTTCAGCATAAAGGCGCTTGTCAAAGTCGATGGAGGCATTAAAAGCCTCCACCAAGGCGTCTGTTTCTTTCTGAAAGCGTCCACCCCATAGCTTCATCAAACCACCTACTTTTTCTGACTTTGGGCCAACATTCCCTGCACCTTAAGCGGCAATCCAAAGAGATTGATAAAGCCTTCCGCATCCTTTTGATTATAAACCTCATCTTCACCAAAGGTGGCCAAATCCTCCCGGTAAAGCGAATATGGTGAGGTGCGGCCGGCTACAGTAAGATTACCCTTATATAATTTGAGTCGTACTGTTCCGGTCACATTACGCTGCGTACTGTCAAAGAAGGCAGCCAAAGCCTCCCGCAGCGGTGTATACCAGAGACCATAATAAATCAGCTCACCATACTTGATGGCCGCCAGCTCTTTAAAATGGGCAGTCTCACGATCCAGGGTAAGTGCTTCCAGTTCACGGTGCGCAAAGCAGAGCAGTGTACCGCCGGGTGTCTCATAAATCCCGCGCGACTTCATCCCCACTAAACGGTTTTCCACCATATCCACCCTGCCCACACCATGGCGGCCGGCAATGGTGTTCAGCTTTGTCAGCAGCTCTACCGGTTCCAGCTTTTGACCGTTCACACTTATCGGAATCCCTTGTGCAAAACCAATTTCCACATACTCCGGTGTATCCGGTGCCTTGCCGGGGTCAGAAGTCAGCAGAAACATCTCTTCGTCCGGTTCCCTGTCGGGATCTTCCAAAATCCCGCCCTCATAGCTTAAATGCCATAAATTCCGGTCCATACTGTATGGTTTGGCCTTCGTCACCGGAATCGGGATACCGTGCTTGGCAGCATAATCAATGGCATCCTCACGCGATTTAATTTCCCATTCCCGCCAAGGTGCTACAATTTTAAGATGCGGTGCCAATGCTTTCACTGTTAATTCAAAACGCACTTGATCATTACCCTTGCCGGTAGCCCCATGGGCAACGGCATCTGCGCCTTCTTTTTCGGCGATTTCCACTAAACGTTTGGCAATGACCGGACGAGCAATGGCAGTGCCCAACAGGTACTTCTGTTCATACATGGCACCGGATTTAATCAGGGGGAATACAAAATCCCGCATAAATTCATCTCTTACATCTTCGATATAGAGCTTACTGGCACCGGAATTAATTGCTTTTTCCTGCAGCGGCTCCAGCTCCTCACCCTGCCCAACGTCAGCAGCCATGGCGATAACTTCCACATTATACTTTTCTTTCAACCAGGTAATGGCTACCGAAGTATCCAAACCCCCGGAATATGCTAAGACAATTTTTTTCATTGCAATCCCTCCGTTTTTTCATAAACATCGGCAAAAAGCCTGTGCAGTAATTGTCGTGCGCTCTCACCGCCACTGGTCATCAGTTCAACTTTACCTTGACGTGCAGTTTGTTCACGCAGCAGATCGTGCTCGGCTAAAACCCGTTTCAGCTGCCTGACGGTACCCAGATTACCATCGATAAAGGTTACCCCGGCAGGAAAGACCTGCTGTAAAGCATCTTTGAGAAAGAGAAAATGAGTACAGCCTAAAACAACTGTGGATACGGAAGCTGTATCAATAGAGGCAAATATCCTTTCCAGTTCAGCTCTCACGGCCGTACCTTCAGTGCAGCCCCGCTCCACCAACTCCACCAGGGTCGGACAGGGCAAAAGCAGCACTTTAGATAAATCGACCGCGCAGCGCCGACATAAGTTCTGAAACTTTTCTTCTTTCAGGGTTAACGGCGTCGCCATGACCAAAATCTTACCCTCTTTTCCCCGTTCCAGTGCCGGCTTGACTGCCGGCTCCATGCCAATCACCGGGATCGGCAGTTTGGCACGCAAAACATGTACGGCAGCACTGGTTGCTGTGTTGCAGGCTACCACCAAAGCTTTACAGCCATGCTCTATGAGGATTTCCGCGGCCTGCAGACTTAAGGCCTGCACTTCTGCTTTGCTTTTGCGTCCATACGGTGCATTGGCAGTGTCCCCAAAATAGATAAAATCTTCAGCAGGTAAGCAGCGCACCGCTACAGCCAAAACGGAAAGGCCACCGACACCGGAATCAAAAAAAGCTATTGGTTTTTGTTTTTCTTCTCCTGATTTTCGCATTTTTCACCATCACAATCTGTTATGCTAACAATTTAGCCAAAATTGCTTTCTGGACATGCAGACGATTTTCTGCCTGAGCAAACACCACTGACTGCGGTCCCTCCAGCACCTCTTCGCTAATTTCCTCGCCGCGATGTGCCGGCAGACAGTGCATCACAATTGCTTCAGCTTTAGCCTGTTCCAGCAGCCGTTGATTTAACTGGAAGGGCTGAAATGCTTTCACCCGGGTGCTCTGTTCTGCCTCCTGCCCCATACTGGTCCAGACGTCAGTATATAATACATCGGCAGCCTTGACGGCAGCTGCCGGCTCTGTTGTCAAGGTTACGCTTGCGCCGGACGCTTGGGCATTTTTTTGTGCTGCGGCCACAATATCAGCAGCCGGTTGATAGCCGGCAGGGCTGGCCACGGCCATGTCTATACCAAGTTTGCTGCAGGCTAACAGCAGGGAATGTGCCATATTATTACCATCACCCAGATAAGCAACTTTCACTCCCTGTAATTTCCCTTTATGCTCCAGTATCGTCAGTAGATCGGCCATGGCCTGACAGGGATGCAGTAAATCGGTCAGACCGTTAATGACGGGGATATCGGCATAGGCAGCTAATTCTTCCACATCCCGCTGCGCGTAAGTGCGAATCATAATACCGTCTAAATAACGGGAAAGTACACGGGCCGTATCTTTTATTTCTTCGCCCCGCCCGAGCTGCATATCTGCGGCGTTCAGATATAAAGCATAACCTCCCAGCTGATACATCCCTACTTCGAAAGAAACACGGGTCCGCGTAGAAGCTTTCTCAAAAATCATCCCTAAGGTTTTCCCCGCAAGTAAGGCAGCAGCCTGACCTGCTTTTTGGCTGCTTTTTAGTTCCTGGGCAAAGGTCAGGATTGCCATCAGTTCAGCCGCCGTAAAGTCATTTACCGTTAAAAAATCACGCCCCTTTAAATTGCTCACCCTACACATCCTTTCTCCCTTTAATCTGACTGTTTAGCGCCAGGTAATCCTGCAAAGCAGTCACGGTAGGTTGTAATGCCTCTGCCGCCCGGCGGGCCAAGACGGCAAAAAAGGCTCGGGCAGTATCAGTAGATGTAAGACAGGGAATTTGGTATTCTACACAGGCACGTCTGACCTGGTAGCCGGTAGTAGTAATATCTTTACCATAAGTAGGAGTATTCACCGCCAAATCAATTTTACCTTCACGAATAAGGGCCAATACATTGGGCAGTCCTTCGCCTACTTTATTCACTGTCTCTACCTTAACTGCTCCTGCTTTACGCAGTGCTTGTGCCGTCTGTGCCGTAGCATAAATATGGAATCCATAATCTGAAGCTTGTTTTAATAACGGAATAAGTTCTGCTTTATCTTTATCTGCAATACTGGCCAAAATACCGCCGCTTTGTGGAAAAGCATAGCCGCTGGCCAGCATGCTTTTATAGAGAGCAGTGGCAAAATCGTCTGCTATCCCTAACACTTCGCCGGTAGACTTCATCTCCGGTCCCAGCGAGATGTCCACCTGCTCTAACTTGGCAAAGGAAAAAACAGGAGCTTTAACTGTAACATAGGGTGGTGCCGGCATTAGACCATGACTATAGCCCATTTCCGCCAATGTTTCTCCCAACATAATCCTTGTTGCCAGAGCCACCAGGGGGATACCTGTTACTTTACTGATAATTGGCACTGTGCGGCTGGCACGTGGATTAACTTCCAGGACATAGACGCGCTCCTGCCACACCACAAACTGAATATTCACCAAGCCCCGTATCCCCAAAGCCAAAGCGATACGTACCGTATATTCAGTTATCGTCTCCACTAACTCGGGGGTGAGTGATTGCGGTGGGAAAACTGCCAGCGAATCACCGGAGTGAACGCCTGCCCGCTCAATATGTTCAAAAATGCCGGGGATTAACACTGTTGTCCCGTCACAAACAGCGTCTACTTCAACTTCCGTTCCTAATAAGTAACGATCTAACAACACCGGATATTCCGGCGTAACATTGGCCGCTAGCTGCAGGTAAGTATATAGTTGCTCTTCATTATAGACAATCTGCATGGCCCTGCCGCCAATCACATAGGATGGGCGTACCAGCAGGGGGAAACCCAGTTTATGTGCCGCCCCCAGTGCTTCGTGGGGTGAAGAAACGGCTACGCCTTCCGGCTGTGGTATTCCTAACATCCGCAGTAAGTGATTAAACTTGCGGCGGTCTTCGGCCAGGTCTATAATCTCCAGCGGCGTACCCAGCAGTTTAACACCGGCCTGCTGCAGCGGCCCTGCTAAATTAATTGCTGTCTGCCCCCCAAACTGCACAACTACACCCTGCGGTTTTTCTTTTGCCATGACTGCTAAAACATCCTCAACCGTCAGCGGCTCAAAATAAAGTTTATCGGCACAATCAAAATCGGTGGAAACAGTTTCCGGGTTATTATTAAGAATTATTGCTTCCCGTCCACTCTCTTTAATCGCCCACACACTATGGACAGAACAATAATCAAACTCAATTCCCTGACCAATACGAATGGGACCGGAACCGAGAACTAACACTTTATCCCGCTTACTGCCGGCAGCGGCAGCGTCACCTTCTCCCTCGTAGGTAGAATAGTAGTAAGGCAGCTTCGTCTTAGCAGCACAGCTGTCTACTGCCTTGAAAGCAGGTGTCACGCCCAGACGCTGACGCTTGTCAGATACCGCCTCTCTGCTGACGCCCAGCAGCCTTGCCAGTTCCGCATCAGCAAAACCTAAAGCTTTGCAGCGCCGCAGTTCATCTGCGGTCAGCTCGGCAAAATTAAGCTTGCTGAGTGCTTGCTCGGCAGTCACAATCTTTTCGATCTTATGAATAAAATAAGGATCAATCTTACTAAGTGCTGCCAGCTTAGCTGCGCTGACGCCCCGCCGGAGCATTTCTGCCAGCACAAATAATCTTTCGTCGGTAGGGCTGGCCAGGGCAGCAGCAAGCTGGCGGTCAGTAAGCTGTGCCAGAGCCGGCAAATGTAAGCCTGCCGCACCTATTTCCAGGGAGCGTACCGCTTTGAGCAGTGCTTCTTCCACCGTCCGGCCAATGGCCATTACTTCCCCTGTGGCCTTCATTTGTGTACCTAAGCGCCGCTCCGCCGTCTGGAATTTATCAAAAGGCCAGCGCGGTATTTTGCAGACTACATAATCAATGGTCGGTTCAAAACAGTTGGTGTCTGTCCCGTTCCCTGCACGGAAGATTTCAGTAAGCTGTAAACCAATTGCAATTTTAGCGGCCACTTTAGCGATGGGATAACCGGTGGCTTTGGAAGCTAAGGCGCTGGAACGGCTGACACGTGGATTAACCTCAATCACTATATATTCCTGAGTCGCCGGATGCAGTGCAAATTGAATGTTACAGCCGCCGGCAATTTTTAAAGTCCGGATGATTTTTAGTGCCGCCCTGCGCAGCATCTGGTACTCAGCCTCAGCTAAGGTCAGCGCCGGAGCAAAAACAATGGAATCACCTGTATGCACTCCCACCGCATCAAAATTTTCCAGAGAACAGACGGTAACGCAGTGATCATGGGCATCACGTATGACTTCAAACTCAATTTCCTTCCAGCCGGCAACACTGGTTTCCAGCAGGACCTGCCCAATCAGGCTATGTTTCAGTCCGCGGGATACTATCTCCCGTAATGAGCGTTCATCGCTGGCCAGGCCGCCTCCGGAGCCCCCCATGGTATAGGCGGGACGCACAATCAGCGGGTAGCCTACTGCCTGTGCAAAAGCAAATGCTTCCTGCAAATTAGAGACGATAGTACTGGGGGCAGTAGGCTCACCAATCTCCTGCATCGTTCTCTTAAATAATTCCCGGTCCTCGGCACGTTGAATAGCTTCCAGAGAAGTGCCCAGCAGGCGCACATCATATTGGGCCAGCACACCGGCTTCCGCCAATTCCTTGGCCAGATTTAAGGCCATTTGCCCGCCTAAAGTTGGCAGCAGTCCATCTGGACGTTCCCGGGCAATTACCTGTGTCAGAAATTCCGGGGAAAGCGGTTCCAAATATACCCGCTCCGCCACATCGGGATCGGTCATAATGGTAGCAGGATTACTGTTGACCAGGATCACCTGGCAGCCTTCCTCCCGCAAGGCTTTACAGGCTTGTGTGCCGGCATAATCAAACTCTGCGGCCTGCCCGATGATAATAGGACCAGAACCGATAACTAAGACTCGTTTTAATGCTTTATCTCTCGGCACAGCCGTGCCCCCTTCTAAGCGATTGCTGACAGTACTTCCTCAAGAATAGAGACAGCAGTATCAATATCTGCCTTTGTCACAATGAGCGGCGGTAAAAAGCGCAGTGTTTTCCCGCCTATACAATTAACCAATAAACCTTTATCCTGACAAAGCGGTACAGCCCGGGCAGCATCGCCCTTAATTTCCATACCAACCATTAAGCCCAGTCCCCGCACTTCAACAATGTTGGGATTATTAATGGCACGCAGTTTTTGCTGAAAATATGCTCCCAGCTCCGCTGCCTGTTTCAGGAAATCTGCATCAGCCAAAATGCTGACAGCTGTGTTTGCCGCGGCACACACAACCGGGTTGCCGCCAAAAGTAGAAGCATGTTCACCCGGCTGCAAAATTACAGCCGCCTCTCCTTTGGCTGCCATCACGCCTATAGGCAGTCCGCCGCCTAAAGCTTTAGCCAGGGTAAAAATATCCGGTTCCACATTGTAGTGCTGGTAGGCAAATAACTTGCCTGTCCGTCCCATACCGCACTGCACCTCATCAAAAATGAGCAGCAGCTGCTCTTCATCACATAACTGCCGCAGCCCCTGCAGAAATTCCGGGGTCGCCGGATAAACACCACCTTCACCCTGAACAGGTTCAACTAAAATAGCGCAGGTCTGCTCTGTTACTGCGTCCTTAAAGGACTGCAGATTATTAAACTCCGCATAGCGAAAACCTGCCACCATCGGTTCAAAGCCCTGATGATATTTGGTCTGTCCGGTAGCAGTCACGGCAGCCAAAGTCCGACCATGAAATGAGCGCTTGGCGGTAACAATTTCAAAAGCCGCTTGACCCTTTTTAACTTTGCCATATTTACGCGCCAGCTTAATGGCAGCCTCATTAGCTTCTGCGCCGCTGTTGCAGAAAAAAACTTTCTCGGCACAGGAATGTCTGACTAACTGCTCGGCAAGACGAATTTGTGGTTCCGTATAATAAAGATTAGAAGTATGCATCAGCTGCCGCGCCTGCCGGCAAATTGCCTCGACAATCTGCGGATGACAGTGCCCCAAATTATTAACGGCCAAACCGCTGACAAAATCCAAATAACGTTTCCCGGCATCATCCCAGACATAAACTCCTGCACCGCGTTCCAGCAGTAAAGTAGTCTCCGGCTGCCGGTTATAAGTGTTAATGATGGTCTCTTTTTCTAAAGCTTTCAGTTCCATGCTTCCCCTCCTAACTTGTCACCATGGTACCTATACCATGATCCGTGAAAATCTCCAAAAGCAGAGAATGGGGCACACGTCCGTCAATTATATGGGTACGGTTTACTTCATGGGCCAGCGCTATTAAACAGGCTTCAACCTTGGGAATCATACCGCGCGTAATTTTACCCTCGGCGATCATGCTTGTCGCCTGAGCTTTAGGCAGGGTGGAAATCAGGGAGGAAGGATCGTTGGCCTCGGCCAAAATGCCTTCCACATCAGTCAGTAGGATTAATTTTTCTGCGGCAAGGGCTGCCGCCACTTCACCGGCCACATGATCAGCATTAATATTGAGGCTTTCTCCTTCCAGCCCGACGGCAATGGAAGAAATAACGGGTATGTAACCCTGTTTACTCAAAGTGTGAATGACTTCAGGGTTAACTTTCGTGATTTCACCAACATAGCCAAGGTCTACTTGCTCCTCACTGCCGCTCAACTGCTCCGGAGCGCGGCGGTGCGCCACCAGCAGATTTGCGTCTTTACCGGACAAGCCGACAGCTTTGCCGCCATATTGATTAATAAGGGCAACAATCTGCTTATTAACTTTACCCGTCAGCACCATCTCCACTACTTCAATATCCTCTGCGTCAGTTACACGCAGTCCGTTAACAAAGTGCGATTCTTTGCCTAAACGCTCCAGCATGCGGGTAATGTCGGGTCCCCCACCATGCACAACGATGGGATTTATGCCAATATACTTCAGCAGGATAATATCCATGATGACTGATTTTTTTAACTCCTCCGACACCATGGCCTGACCGCCGTATTTAATGACAAAAGTTTTATTGGCAAAAGTACGTAAATACGGCAGCGCCTCGATTAGCACATCTGCCTTGGCAATCAGCTGCTGTACTTCATTAGTCACCGCGCCTCACTCCTTATAGTTTTGATAACCTGATGCTGCTGCCCTAGGAGCGATAACTGGCATTAATTTTGACATAATCATAACTTAAATCAGCTCCCCAGGCAGTCGCTTCTGCTTCGCCCATATGCAGGTCAACCGTTATCTGGATATCCTGACGGGCTAAAATTGCTTTGGCCCGCTCCTCAGCCAAGGGCAAGCCCTGACCATTTTGTGTAACCTGTAAATCACCCAGAAAGATATCAACCCGTTCCGGGTAAAACTCGACTTCAGTCTGACCCATGGCCATGACAATCCGTCCCCAGTTAGCGTCCTCACCAAAAAAGGCTGTTTTCACCAAGTTGGAAGTAAGAATACCACGGGCTAAAATTCTCGCATCTTCAACGGTGGCAGCATGCTGTACCGTTACCTCCAAAAACTTGGTGGCTCCCTCACCATCGCGGACAATTTTCTGGGAAAGTTCCGTATTGACCCGCTGCAGGGCCAGCAAAAAACGCCGGTAATCATCATTCTCTTCACTAATCAGCTGGTTTCCCGCTGCCCCATTAGCCAGCACCACTACCATGTCATTGGTACTCGTATCACCGTCGACAGTAATCAGATTATAGGAACGGTCCACCGTCTGCTTTAATGCCTGCTGCAGCAGCGGTGGAGCAATGGCACAATCGGTAGTGATAAAAGCCAGCATGGTGGCCATATTAGGATGGATCATGCCTGACCCCTTAGCAATACCACCTACTGTCACCGTTTGGCCGCCAATTTCCACTTGATAAGCAGCACTTTTGACAGTAGTGTCTGTGGTCATAATTGCTTCTGCGGCCTGCAGTCCACCGTCAGCCTGCAGCTGTTCCACGGCGGCACGAATACCGCTCTCCACCTTTACCATGGGCAGATACTGTCCAATCACCCCGGTCGATGCTACCAGAACATCCTGCGGCTGCAGCTGCAGCAGTTCGCCGGTCAGCTCAGCCATGCGCCGCGCATCTTTGATTCCTGCTTCTCCGGTACAGGCATTGGCATTGCCGCTGTTCACGATGATGGCCTGTGCCCTGCCGTCTGCTAAATGCTCACGACTCACCAAGACCGGAGCGGCCTGGAAGCGATTCTTGGTAAACATCCCTGCTGCAGCAGCCGGCAGCTGGGAATAAATCAATGCCATATCTTTTTTTTCATTTTTTTTCAAGCCGGCGGCAACACCCGCTGCCAGAAAACTTTTTGCTGCTGTCACGCCACCCTCAACTTTGCGAAATTTCATTCTTGATTCCTCCTACTTAAGTCCCGTATCTTCCGGCCAACCCTGCATAATGTTCATATTTTGTACCGCCTGCCCGGCAGCGCCCTTGACCAGGTTATCAATGGCCGCTACCACTATTAAACGACCCGTACGGGAATCAAACCGGCAGGCTAAATCGCAGAAATTAGTCCCGCTGACATGTTTTGTTTCCGGCAGTTCTGCCGGCGGCAGCAGGCGGATAAATGGTTCTGACGCATAATGTTTATGATAGGCAGCGTTAACGGCGGCCTCATCAACGCCTGCCGTAATACGCACATAGATAGTAGATAAGATGCCGCGAATCATGGGCACCAGATGTGGTGTAAAGGTTACGGTAACGGGCCTGCCGGCGACTATACTCAGCTCCTGCTCAATTTCCGGTGTATGCTGGTGAGCAGCAACTTTGTAAGCCTTAAAGTTCTCTGTACACTCCGGAAAATGGTACGCCTGTCCGGGCGAGCGCCCAGCGCCGGAAACACCCGATTTGGCATCGATAATAATATCATCAGTTTCAATCAGCCCTTCCGCCAGCAGCGGTTTCAGTGCCAACAGCACACTGGTGGGGTAGCAGCCGGGATTAGCAATTAATACTGCTTCCCGGATCTGTTCACGGTGATACTCGGGCAGACCATAAACACTAAATGCCAGGTTTTCCGGGCTGCTGTGTTCATATCCATACCAGCGCGGATACAAAGAAGCATCTTTTAAGCGGAAGTCGCCGCTAAAATCTACAACTTTCTTACCTGTCTCCAGCAGTTTAGGCACCTCTTTAACTGATAAACCATGAGGCAGAGCAGCAAAAATAAAATCACAGTCTGCCACTTTTGCTAAATCTAGTTTTTCCAAGGGCAGCTCACAAACAGCACGCAGCTCCGGATAGACTTGATCAAGACGCTGTCCACTAAAACTCTCACTGGTAATGTAATACGGCCGGACGTAGGGATGACGCGTTAGAATGCTGACCAGCTCTTTGCCCGCATAACCTGTTGCGCCTAAGACAGCCACTTTTAACATTACAAACACCTGCCTTTGTATTTCATAATAAAAAAACCTCTCCATCCTTTAAAGGACGAGAGGTATCTCGCGGTACCACCTTCATTGGCTCTAAACAGCCCACTTAACCTGTGCAGCACACAGACAGCATTAACGGGCTTACCCGGTGTGACCTACTAAGCGGCAGAAGCTGTTTGGCTCACAGTTCAGAGGTGCGCTTCAGTATATCTTCCGCAGCGGGCTCCCACCATCCCCGCTTCGCTGACCTTCCAATATACTTACTCTCCTCATCATTACTTTTGCAGTATGAGTAATTTAGTTAAACTATAGGTTAGCACTGCAGCAAAGAAATGTCAAGTACTAATTTGTCATCTCTATTTTATGCAAACAACACAAAATCTTGCCTGCTTTTTTCCGCCGAGCCTTAGGCTTGCGGAAGCTGTATAGTTAAGGCGTAAAAGCCTTATCTGTTAATTGAGCATAATGCCTTTAATGATCTCCACGGCGGCCTGCACATCAGCCATGCTGACATCACGATGGGTGACAAAGCGTACAGCGGCAGAACCGGCACCGCCTGCCAACACGCCCTGCTGCCGCAGTTTCTGCAGGAAATCCTGCAGCGGCATCACTTCTAATTCCACCAGCACAATATTGGTCTGCACTTTGGTCAGATCTACCTTTAGACCTGGTACAGCAGCCAGTTCTTGAGCCAGATACTGTGCCTTTTCATGATCGGCAGCCAAAAAAGAAGTGTCCTCCAGGGCAAAAATCCCGGCAGCAGCCAAAATACCTGCCTGTCTCATACCACCGCCCAGCATTTTACGGTTCCGTCTGGCCTGGTCAATAAACTGCCTGCTGCCAGCCAAGATAGAGCCAACGGGAGCACCAAGCCCCTTGGAAAGGCAGAACATTACTGAATCAGCATGGGCAGTTAAGGCAGCAGGTTCGCAGCCCAGGGCTAAAGCAGCATTAAAAATACGTGCCCCGTCCAAATGCACCTTAAGTCCGTATTCCTGGGCCAGACGATAAACCTCAGCCATCAGTTCCGGCGGCATCACTGTACCGCCGCCCCGGTTTAAAGAATTTTCCAAACAGATTAAACGTGTTCTGGGGAAAAAGTCCTGGGGATTGCGAATATGTTCATTTAAGCTGGCAATTCCCGCTTCATTATGCAAATTGTCAATGGGATGCAGCTGCACACCGGAAAGAGCTGCCGCCGCTGCCATTTCATAATGAAAAACGTGCGCCAATGAATCACAAATTACTTCTACGCCCCGCTCGCAATGCGTCATAATCGCCAGCTGATTCCCCATTGAACCTGAGGGAACAAACAGTGCGGCCTCTTTCTGCATCACTGCGGCGGCCATCTCTTCTAAACGATTAACGCTGGGGTCTTCCCCGTAAACATCATCCCCCACTGCTGCTTCTGCCATAGCCTGACGCATGGCCGGCGTCGGTTTAGTAACGGTATCGCTCCGCAAGTCTATTGTTTTCATTAGTTCTTCCTCCCCGCTTTGCTTATTAAACTAAAACTCTCTCCTGGTGTGTATAAATATTGCAGCGTCTTCCCCGGACAAAGCCAATTAAAGTAATGCCCAGGCTCTCTGCCAGCTCGATACTTAAAGATGTCGGCGCTGCTCGGGAAATGAGAATCGGGATGCCCAGTTTGGCCGCTTTAACCAGAATCTCAGAAGAAATGCGGCCGCTGCTCACCAGCACCTTGTCTGTCAGGCTAATCTCATGCTTGAGGCAGAGTCCGACTAACTTGTCCACAGCATTATGGCGGCCGATATCCTCACAGAAGTACAGTATCTTCTCAGCAGAACATAGTGCCGCACTATGCAGGCCACCCGTTAATCTAAATAGCTCTGCACGCAGCTGCAGCTCTTTCATCAGCTGCAGCACCTGCTGTACAGATAAAGTAAAATCTGACTCCACCGGATTGCTTTTTAAAGCATCAAGCACACTGTAAAAAACTGTCCCTTTGCCGCAGCCACTGGTGATAGTACGTTTCCCGTACAATTTTTCCGGCAGCTTACTACCCTGCGTCTCCACAAATATAAAACTCTGCTCTTCATCATAACGCAGAGATGTAATATCATCGAAAGCGCGAATCAAACCCTCTGACCGTAAAAACCCCACCGCCAGCATCTCCGGCAGTTCCGGTGTATAAAGCAGGGTCACAAACTCCTGACCGTTCAGATAGATCGTCAGCGGCACCTCACGTACAACAGGATCTTCCAACACCTCCTGCTGCTCACCGTTAATCCGCAAAATCCGCCTCATTTCCATCTGCGTATTCATCTTATCCCTCCTTGGGGCCTTGCCCTGAATACTTGCAGCAAACAAACTTTTCCCGGAGTAATGATCATTACAGTAATTGTATCCACAAGCGGGAGGTAATTCAAGGGAAAAGATTTTTTTGTCTTCGCTATACAATAATGTAGCAAAGATAGTGTCCGCCTTTCATCTAAATGCTGATATTCTGCAATCTATTTTTTAGTATAGGTGAGAAGAACAATTTTGACTCTATCTCATATTATATAACGAGAAGTCTCACAGATTAGAAAAGGAGTGACTTAGTGATGAGTGTATGTAAAACAACCCACACCCGCTATCCCAGCAGTAAAATACATCATGCAGATTGTCATACGCCCCATAAAACTATCATTTTAGAATGCGGGTACAATCCGGAAGCAGCATTTTTTGAAATTGATGATGGTGTGGTTGAAGAAGGACAATAGTTTGTTTTGGATCGCGTAAGAATAGACACTACCAATTTAAAAAGGCCGGTGGTTAAACTCGATTTTTCCAGCCTGATTATCTTTGAAGCAGAAGATGAAGAAGGCGGTGAACATGAAGTAGAAGTTAACCTGCTGTTTAAGCTGATCAGAATTAGCAAGGGAGAAAAAGAAGTAATTCGCTGCTGGAGCTATCTGTATGAAATTGATGTGGAAAATAATATTAATGAGCTGGAAGTAGAAATGAAACAGCCATTTACTGTAACATTCTGTGATAAGCCATGCTCAACTGTCTGTGAATATATTATGGTAGTAGAAGGCATTGACTTCGAGGGAGAATTTGATGAATTAAGAGTAGTATATCCTACCTTAACTGCCATTGCCCAAAGTCATTGTTAAATTATTGCTAACAGCAGCTGTTCTGGCTCCATAAACATGAAGTAGTTATAGTGCCGGTCAGTCTGCACTGCCTGCCAGAGAGTCCAAGCAAAAGCGGATGCTAAAATGCATCCGCTTTTTATTATGCTTTTTCAATTTTTACGGCACAAGCTTTCAGCTCAGGAATTTTGGCTGTCGGGCATGTTTCCGGGTTTGTAAGCAGGTTAGCTGCTGTCTCTTTAAAGTGGAAGGTCATAAAAACAACACCTTTAGGTACAGTATCGGTAATCTGCAGCCGAGATTTAACTGAACCACGACGAGAAGTGACTTTAACAGTATCATGCTCTGTCACACCTAAAGCTTGCGCATCAGCAGGATTGATTTGCATCAATTCCTCATTCTGAATAAACTTCAAGCCCTTGCTGCGGCGTGACATCGTCCCGGTATGGTAATGATAGAGAATGCGCCCGGTGGTCAGCATAAAGGGATATTCTTCATCGGGGAGTTCAGCAGGATCCTGATGCTCTATACCACTAAAATGACCTAACCCGCGACTGAACTGCCCAACATGCAGAATAGTTGTGCCGGGATGTTCCGGTGTGGGGCAGGGCCAATGGATGCCGTTAACACCTAAACGATCATAGCTGATACCGGCATAGCTGGGTGTTAATGCCGTAATTTCTCGGAAAATATCCTCTGCACAGCTATAGTCCCAGGCAAAGCCCAGTTTTTTAGCCAGCTCAACTAAAATTTCCCAGTCTGCTTTGGCCTGGCCGCGTGCTTTCAGGGCCGGGTTTACTTTTTGTACACGCCGTTCCGTATTAGTAAAAGTACCTTCTTTTTCTGCCCAAGAGACGGCAGGCAGCACAACGTCAGCGTAGGAGGCTGTTTCTGTCATAAAGATATCCTGCACAACCAGGAAGTCTAAACTTTCCATGCAGTGACGGACATGTGCTGAATCAGCATCCGACAGATAAGGATTCTCACCCATAATATACATGGCACGTACTTCTTTAGCTCCTGCTGCATTGAACATTTCCGTAACAGTTAAACCAACTCTGCCGGAGAGTTCTACGCCCCAGGCTTTGGCAAATTTAGCCCGTGCCGCCGCATCAGTCACCGGTTGATAACCGGTTAAGACGTTGGGGAGAGCCCCCATATCGCAGGCGCCCTGAACGTTATTCTGACCGCGCAGCGGGTTAACACCGCTGGCCGGTTTGCCGACATTGCCGGTTAGCAGTGCCAGGTTAGCAATTGCTAAAACGTTATCAGTACCTGTGGTATGCTGGGTAATCCCCATGGTGTAGAAAATCATGGCTGCATCTGCTTCGCCATAAAGTCGAGCAGCTTTAACAATATCTTCTGCCGGTACACCGGTAATTTCCGCGGCATATTCCGGGGTATACTCCTCTACGGTGACCCTTAAAGCAGCAAAGTTTTCCGTTCTTTCTGCAATGAATTTTTCGTCAGCCAAACCTTCTTTAATAATGACATGGGCCATGGCATTTAAGAGAGCAATATTAGTGCCAGGCTTTAACTGCAGGTGGACATCTGCATAATCACACAGCTCAATATAACGCGGATCAGCTACTATTAGTTTAGCGCCCTTTTTAGCTGCCTGCTGAATGCGATAACCAATCACCGGGTGATTCTGCGTAGTGTTAGAACCAATGACAAAGATAGCCTTAGCGTCCTCGATTTCACCAATGGTGTTTGTCATGGCGCCGCTACCAAAAGCAGTGGCCAGACCGGCCACGGTAGGAGCGTGTCACAAACGGGCACAGTGGTCGACGTTGTTAGTGCCTAAGCTGCGCAGTAACTTCTGGAAGAGATAGTTCTCTTCGTTTGTCGTACGCGCTGAAGATAAACCGGCAATGGCATCAGCGCCGTATTGTGCCCCCACCTCCTTAAATTTGGTCGCAATAAGCTCTAATGCTTCATCCCAAGTGGCTTCAACAAACTCACCGTCTTTTTTAATCAGGGGTGTTTGCAGTCGATCCGGGCTGTCAACAAAGTCCCAGCCAAAACGACCTTTAACACAAAGATGACCTTTCATGGGACCGGCAAAGTTTGGTGTAATACCCACAATTTTATCATTGCGCACATGCAGGTAGAAGGTACAACCACTACCACAGTAAGGACAAGTCGTTAACACTTTATCGACTTCCCAGGGTCGACCTTGGTTCAGGCCTTGTTTTGGTGTCAGGGCCCCCACCGGGCAGATATCTACGCACATGCCGCAAAAAACACAAGAGGATTCTTCAATAGGGTCATCAAAAGCGGTGGTCACTTTAGTGCCAAAACCACGATTCATGAAATCAATGGCACCGGCACCGTTAATCTCATGGCATTTGCGTACACACTTGCCGCAGAGAATACATTTATTCAGATCCCTGAAGAAAAATGGATTGGTATCATCAAACGGAATCTCCCGTACTTCACCCTGATAGGGACTGCCTTTAACATCATAACGATAGCTGTAATCCTGTAACTTACATGAGCCTGTTTTCTCACAGGTCAGACAATCATGAGGATGGTCTGCCCAAATGAGTTCCAGTATAGTTTTACGCGCTTTTTGTACGCGCTCTGTTTCCGTCTCAACCACCATACCTTCAGCTACAGGCGTGGTACAGGCAGCTGGGAGGTTACGTGCACCGGCTACTTCAACAACGCACATGCGGCAGGCGCCGGCTTTAGTAAGCTCCGGATCATGGCAAAAGGTAGGAATATCAATGCCGGCAGACTGTGCTGCTTCCAGCACCGTCATGTTGGCGTCTACTTGAAGAGCCAGGCCGTTGATGGTGATATTCACCTTACTCATTTTTCCCCCTCCTTCACTATTTCAGAATTATTGCATCGAATTTACATTTCTCGTAACAAACACCGCATTTTATGCAGATAGATTGATCGATTTCGTGAGGTTGTTTACGTTCACCGGAAATAGCGTTGACAGGACAGTTCTTAGCGCATACCGTGCAGCCAACACATTTGTCTTTAATAATAAAATAAGAGATTAAGTTACTGCAAACACCTGCACGGCACTTACCTTCATTAATATGCTCTTCATATTCATGGCGGAAGTAACGCAGTGTACTTAAGACCGGGTTAGGTGCAGTTTGTCCTAAACCGCACAGGGCGCTGTCTCTAATGGCAGAACCCAGTTCTTCCAGAGTTTCAATATCGCCGGGCTGACCTTTACCTTCAGTGATCCGCTCTAATATTTCCAGCATCCGTTTTGTACCTTCACGGCAGGGAGTACATTTACCGCAGGATTCACTTTGTGTAAAGGTTAAAAAGAATTTAGCCAAATCTACCATACAGGTAGTTTCATCCATTACCACCAACCCACCGGAGCCCATCATGGCACCGGCAGCAGTAAGGGAGTCGTAGTCTACGGACAGATCCAGCTGTTCTGCCGGCAGACAACCGCCTGACGGTCCGCCAATCTGCACAGCTTTAAACTCTTTATCATCCTGAATGCCGCCGCCAATATCATAAATAATTTCCCGCATGGTAATACCCATGGGTACTTCGGCCAGACCTGTCTTTTTAATTTTACCGGTCAGGGCAAACACTTTAGTGCCTTTGCTGCTTTCCGTACCAACCTTGCTGTATTCAGCAGCACCGAGGCGGAAAATAGCAGGCACATTGGCGTAAGTCTCCACGTTATTTAACAGGGTCGGTTTGCCCCACAAACCGGAGGTTGCCGGGAATGGTGGACGTGGACGCGGGATGCCGCGCAAACCTTCAATTGATGCCAAGAGAGCTGTTTCTTCACCGCACACAAAGGCCCCGGCACCTTCTTTGATTTTTAAGTTAAAGTTAAAATTGGTGCCGAGAATCTTATTACCCAAATAACCATGATTATTAGCTTCTTTAATAGCAATGCGTAAGCGTTTAATCGCCAGCGGGTACTCAGCCCGCACATAAATATAACCCTCGTCAGCACCAACGGCATATGCTGCAATGGTCATTCCTTCGATTAGCGCATGGGGATTACCCTCGAGAATACTACGGTCCATAAAGGCACCGGGATCGCCCTCGTCGGCGTTGCAAACAACATATTTTTTATCACCTTTCGCCTGATAGGTGAAATTCCATTTCATCCCTGTGGGGAAGCCGGCACCGCCACGTCCCCTTAAACCTGATTTTTGTACTTCTTTAATGACTTCTTGCTGAGTCATTTCATTGACTGCTTTTATCAGTGCTTTATAACCATTAAAAGCCAGATAGCTATCAATGCTTTCTGGATCAATTACCCCCACATGTTCCAGCAGAACACGATGCTGTTTTGACATAAAATGATCATTTTCTGTGGCGGCAGAACTGGCAAGCGCAAGCAGCTCCTCTACCGGCTTACCGCCAACAATATGCTGCTCCACAATGGCAGCTGCTTTATCAGCCGTAACCCCCCCATACAGATATGAATCACCTGTCGGAGTAATTACCTCCACCAGCGGTTCACTAAAGCACATACCAAGGCAGCCGGTTCTTTCCGGCACAATACCGTGCTCCGCCAGCAGAGGCACCAACTGATCGTAGGTTTTGTCGGCACCGGCAGCAATACCACAAGTAGCCAGACCTACTCTGACTCTATAAGATTGGGCCTCCATCATTGCATCCCCCTTCTTCTCAATGTGTGGGTAGGCTTTAGTAGTTCTTCAGAATCTCTTTTATTTTTTCCGGTGTCAGACGCCCAAAAGTATCATTATTAATCATAATTACAGGTGCCAGACCGCAGGCACCGATGCAGGCGACAGACTCCAAAGTGAATTTCAGGTCCTCCGTAGTTTCCCCAACTTCTATTCCTAACTGCTCTTTGAGTGCATCCACAATCTTAGCTGCACCGCGAACGTGACAGGCTGTTCCCTGACAAACACGAATAATGTTTTCACCTCGTGGTGTTAAGTGAAACTGAGCATAAAAGGTGGCAACACCATAAATCCGGCTAAACGGTATCCTTAACTGCTTTGCAGCATACTCCATAGCCTGACGAGGCAGGTAGCCATATACTTCCTGAATAGCTTGCAGGACCGGTATTGTGGCGCCTTTCTGGCCTTGATAACGCTCAAGAATTTCATCTACTGGTGCATAATCAAATGGGTCTGCAGCATGACATTGATGAGTCGCTTTCAAAATGTCTAACCTCCTTTACTCGTGGTATAAGCAATAATTATAGCTCAAGAGAATAACATTCGTGCTGCTGATCCCAGATTCCTGCCAGCAGCACAAAAAATCCCCGGTTGTAAGTGCTACTCCAGGGAAATATACATAACCTAAGCATATATAATTTTACTTTATCTCTCTCTTACTTGCAACGACCAAATATTGTCTGCCCGGCAAGATTAACCTTTTGTTAAGATTATACCTACCGACAGTCAATGACTCTTTTCTCTGTAATGATAAAATCTACACGACGGTCCCACGGGTCTACGGGAACCTCCTTAACTATCTGCAGCTCAAAAGTAACTGCCACCAGGGGTACACCTTCCCGCAGCTGGGGAAAAAAGCGGTCATAATAACCGCCACCATAACCTAAGCGGTTGCCCTGCAGATCAAAAGCAACTCCCGGCACAATCACAAAATCAATTTCTGTTGGTTCCAGGGGACGCAGAGCTTCCGCTTTAGGTTCGGGAATGCCCCATAAGCCTGGTTCCAGGTCTGCTTCCAAATCATATATTTCCGATAAAATCATGCGCCGTTCCTTGGTCACGGTTTTGGTGGCAACTGCCCGTTTTCCATGGGCTAAAGTTTGCGGCACCATCTTCATCGTCAAAACTTCTTTACCAAAGTTCAGGAAATACATAATCGTCTGCGCCGCCCGGTACTGCGGCAGGGCAAACAGCTGCTCTGCAATTTTGACACTATTTGCTTCCACCTGATCCCAGGTTAATGAGTCCCTTGCCGCTAAAACCTTTTTTCGCAAAGACTTTTTATCAAGCATCGGCTTACCTCCTCAGTTGAGAAGTGAAAATAACTACCAATCCTGGACTTAGTAGGAGCGGGCAAAAATCACAAGATGTTTCCCTTCACTGCCGCAGTACAGGCAGCGGCCGGGTGTTTCTTTTTCTAAAGAGAAAGGAATGTTGCGGATTGTGGCTTTTGTTTCTTCCTTTACTGCTGCTTCACAATCAGCATGTCCGCACCAACCGGAGATAACAAAACCGCGTTTTTCTTCAATAATTTGCTTAAACTCTTCGTAGTCATCGGTACGATGGGTGTTGTCAGCTCTAAATTTTTTCGCTTTTTCCAGCATATTATTTTGAATTTCTGCCAACAGGGCAGGAACACGTACCGTTAAGTCAGTCAGAGCCACCACTTCTTTGTCACCGGTATCCCGCCGCGCCAGCACAGCCTGTCCTGCTGCCAAATCACGGGGACCAACTTCCAGACGCAGAGGCACCCCTTTCATTTCCCATTCATTAAATTTCCAACCGGGTGAATACTCTTCACGGTCATCCATTTCAATGCGCAGGCCACTTTGTTTTAGCTCAGCAAAAATGGCAGACGCTTTTTCCAGCACTTCAGCCCGGGCTTTCTTCGGCATAATAGGCACCAGGATCACCTGTGTCGGTGCTACTTTAGGCGGCAGGACCAAACCACGGTCATCACCGTGCACCATTATAATGGCACCAATAAGACGCGTCGAAACACCCCAGGAAGTCTGCCAAGCGTATTTTAACTCACCGTCACTATCTAAAAAGGTAATATCAAAAACTTTGGCAAAATGGGTGCCCAAATTGTGGGAGGTACCGGCCTGTAACGCTTTACCGTCGCTCATTAAAGCTTCGATGGAATATGTACGCAGTGCGCCGGCAAACTTTTCTCTTTCAGATTTTTGTCCCTTCACCACCGGCACTGCCAAATCATTTTCGACAAAATCACGATAAACTTCCAGCATCTTCAGCGTTTCCTCTTGGGCTTCTGCCTCTGTCCGATGCACCGTATGGCCTTCCTGCCATAAAAATTCCGTTGTGCGTAAAAACGGCCGCGTTACTTTTTCCCACCGCACCACATTACACCATTGGTTAATCAGTACCGGCAGATCACGGTACGATTGAATCCAGCGGCTGTACATCTCACAAATAATGGCTTCTGAAGTGGGGCGTACCAGTAGCCGTTCCGTTAATTTTTCGTTACCACCGTGAGTTACCCAGGCTACTTCCGGTGCAAATCCTTCGACATGTTCAGCTTCCCTCTGCAGCAGGCTCTCCGGAATAAAAATCGGGAAATAGGCATTACGATGGCCGGTAGCCTTAATCCGCTCATCCAGGCCCTTCTGCATGTTTTCCCATAAGGCGTAGCCGTAAGGCCGAATTACCATACAGCCTTTAACCGGCGCGTAATCCATCATTTGCGCCTTTAAAATCACATCTAAATACCATTGAGAGTAATCCTCACTCTGCGGTGTAATTTCTTTAACAAATTCTTTATCCTGCTTGGCCATCCTATCATTCCTCCTTGTAACCTCAACCGAAAGCTGACAATCTGACTAATACTAACAAATTATATCATATCGACTACCCCT
>JAAYKP010000157.1 GCA_012522335.1 Bacillota bacterium | reverse complement strand
TAGCTGATGCAGACGCCGTTCCCTGCTGGGCAGTAGTCTGGCCTTCTGCCCGTACCTTAGCACGCTATATCTATAATAATCTAAACTTAACCGGCAAAACAGTATTGGAATTAGGCAGCGGACTGGGCTTACCCGGTACTGTTTGCGGCCTTTGTGGCGGTCAGGTAATGTTTTCCGATTACAATCAAGATGCGGTCGATCTTTCCCTGCATAACGCTGCCCTCAATGGCGTGAAGGCAGAAGGATGGCTGGGTGACTGGCGCTCGTTTTCACTGCAGCAGCGTTTTGATTGCTTAATCTGCTCAGATATTTGTTATGATCCACAGCTAAATCCTTACCTGTTGGCTATTTGTCATAAAAATCTTAAGGCCGGTGGTGAGATCCTGATTTCACACCAGCGGCGCCAACCCACATACCAGTTTGTGGAGCAGTTAAAAAGCGAATTAAAGCTGCAGGAAATTCGCATTGACAGCATTGAAAAAGATGAAGAGTCGGTTTACGGACAATTTTTTGTCAGCATCCATCATCTTCAACCGGCCCATCAGCCGCTGCTTTAAATAATGATACTTTTGTTAGTTTAATCAAAAAATAAAGGTGTAGATCAGGGTAAGAACTGCTAGTGAGGTGATATCAATGGAACGGAAGAGCCGGCTTTTTGCACAGGTTTTAGAGAAAGAAGCTGCCGGTGAAATCTTTCAGGTTGTTCATCGTATCCTGGAGATTCCCCGGGAAGTGTATCTGGACGTGCTCCAGGAGCACGCAGAACCATTTAGTCAGCTGGGAGCACAGAACTTTGTGGAAGAATATCTTGCGTGGAGTGGTGAGCATGATGGGGTGGTTGGCATGGTGCGTCTGGACGAAAAAGAGGGAACAATAATTTTAGATGCTGCTGTTCGCTATCGTATTAATCCGTTAGAACGACCAACCTGCTGTGTCAAAGATGAATAGCTTATTAGTTGTACTAAAAAGCGTACCTGAAGTGAGGTACGCTTTTTCATTTATCATCTCTCCGTGTCTGGTGTGACATAGATAGTATGATGATGATCATAGATAACCATGCCCGGTTTGGCACCGCGAGGTTTTCTCACATGTTTTACCTGCGTATAGTCAACCGGAACATTGGCTGAATCAGCTGCTTTACTGTAGCGGACAGCTAATCCGGCCGCAAATAAAAGTGTGCTGGCGGGCGGATCTGCATGACGGATAATTACATGTGAGCCCGGCACATCTTTAACATGCAGCCAAAAATCTGTTGGTGCCGCAAAACGCAGGGTAAGAAAATCATTTTGGCGATTATTTTTTCCAATAAAAACATCAATCCCGTCGGGAGAGAGAAAATGTAAAGGCTGTGAAGGCGGTGCTGCAGAACGTTTTTGGCGTGTTTTACTGCGGATTAGTCCCGCCTTTGCCATTTCTTCTTCAATCTCAAAGAGAGCGCTTAAATCGGCAGTTTGTGCTGCGACTAATAAGGTGTCGAGATAGGTAAGTTCACTTTGCGTTGTTTTGAGCCGCTGAAGCAGATATTTCTTACCGTCGCGTAATTTGCGGTATTTTTTAAAATAGCGTTGGGCATTAGCTTGGGGGGAGAGTGCCGGGTTTAAAGGTATAATCAGCTCTTCATTGTTTTCTGCATAGTAGTTAGTTACC
>JAAYKP010000156.1 GCA_012522335.1 Bacillota bacterium | reverse complement strand
GCTGGGCAGAATCATTAATCTGCACAATATATTCGGCCAGCTCTTCCGCATTGCGGGTCAACTTGCGGTTAAACTCCTCGCGGTTTTCCACAATGGTGATTAATAGTTTGGCCGCTGCAGACTCGATGACCACCGTGTGCTCCCGCTTATGTGTATAAATAAGTTCTTTCACTTTTTCCGAGCCTGTAACCTCAATTACCATTTCCAAGGCGTCATCAGCCAGCAGTGGGACAAAGTCACCCCTGTCAGGCACGCCAACTTCCCTGGCCTTCACCATGGCTAAGGCATCGCGCTGCAGATCTGAAACCCACAGCACATTAATTTCCGGTATAGACAAGAGTAGATTCAGAACCGCCAAACCACCATGACCACCGCCGACAATACCAATATTCAATCTAGCCACCCCTTTTCTGCCTCTTTAATCTTGTTCTGTATTTAAAATAGCTTAATTAACTGATAGGACTCAAATAATTATTCGGCAGCTGCCGCTAAATCTTTAGAGCGGTTTTTCACAAAACTTAAAACTAAAGTTTTGCACTAACCAACCGACATAATATCTAGAATTATCAATTAAGCCGCTGCGAGGTGACAATATGATCATAAAGCCAACAATATCCGCCAAGCTGCCCTCCACCCTGAACACGCAGGTCCTGGAAAACAAACAGCACCTACCTGCCGTGCAAAACAGTCAGCTTGCCCCACAAAACAAACAGACTGCTGCTCCGGAAAAAGAGCTGTCACAGCAGCAGCTGGCAGAAACAGCCCGGCAGCTGCAGGATACGCTGGCAGCACTCAATTTAACTTTTCGCTTTGTTTTACATGAAGAGTCGGAACGCTATATCTTCCAGATTGTCGATCTTGATAAAAATGAAGTAGTCAAAGAAATTCCACCCAGCGAAATGCTTGATTTGACAGTAAAGATCAACAAACTGATTGGTTTACTTCTCGATGATAAAAGATAACAGGGAGGCCAAAAAAAATGATTCGTAATCCTTACCAGAAATATCAGCGCAGTATGGTGGAGACGGTAACGCCGCCCCAATTAGTCCTCATGCTTTATAACGGCGCCATCCGTTTTCTCAAACAGGCGCAAGCCGGACTTGAGCAGCAGCAGCTCGAAAGCTGCCACCACCATATCCTGAAAACACAGGATATTCTTACTGAACTGATGTCAACTCTGGATTTAAATCAGGGTCAGATCGCAGAAAACCTATATCAGCTATATGATTATATGTACAGCCGCCTGATAGAAGCCAATATCCGCAAAGACAGCCAACCGTTACAAGAAGTAGAGCAGTTATTAAGTGAATTAAGAGACACCTGGACAGAGGCAATTAAACTGGCCTAGTAAAAAGATGGCTTTAAAACCATCTTTTTTTAATTACTCTAAAGTATGGCGCAGTAACGTCGATAAATAGGATAAGAGAAAGTTCTTTATTACCCTGGAGGTTAAGCATGGAACAATTGGTTAACGTCTTAAAAAAGCAGCAGCAGCTCCTCGATCAGCTGCTCGGTCTCACGAAACAAGAGCAGGAAGCAATTATTGCCAGAAATACAGAACTCCTGAAAATCAGCCTCAAGG
>JAAYKP010000155.1 GCA_012522335.1 Bacillota bacterium | reverse complement strand
GAAAACTGTGGTGCTTCTGCCGTCAAAGTGACAGGGGTGGTATCCGGCTCTTTCGTCAGCAGCTTCAGCGCCGCTGCCAGCAGCCGGGTATGGTCATACTCCGCCAGCAATTCCGCCGCCATGGATTGGTAGTAAGTAGTATCTTCCGTTTCCATGGTGCTGACCAGTTTATCTACCGTCAGCCGCTGCTGCCCTTCAATGGCATCCTTCATGGTGGGGATGCGCATACGGGGGATTTTATGTTTTATGCCGTTCTCTATGACACGTAAATGATTTAATTCCCGTGGCGTAACAAAGGTAATAGCCATACCGCTTTGACCGGCCCGTCCCGTGCGCCCGATACGGTGCACATAGCTTTCCGGGTCCTGCGGGATATCAAAGTTGTAAACATGGGTAACACCGCCGATGTCTAAGCCGCGGGCCGCCACGTCCGTGGCCACCAAAATGTCGATAATACCTTCCTTAAACTGGCGCATCGTCGCATCGCGCCGGGCCTGCGACAAGTCACCGTGGATGCCTTCTGCCGAGTAGCCCCTTTTACTTAAAGCTTCGTTCAGTTCGTCGACCCGGCGTTTAGTCCGGCCGAAAACGATGGCTAAATCAGGCGGCTGTGTATCGAGCAGGCGGCATAAAACATCAAACTTTTGTCTTTCTTCCACCACCATGTGATATTGGTCTGTGTTAGGCACGGTAACTTCCCTGCTGCGCACAGTGATCATGCGTGGTGTTTTCATAAACCGTTTTGCTAACTGCTGGATGGCCGGAGGCATGGTGGCGGAGAAAAGTAAAGTTTGCCGTTCCGACGGCGTCTCCTGCAGAATGGCTTCAATATCCTCAATAAAGCCCATATTCAGCATTTCATCAGCTTCATCCAGGATCACGGTCTGCAGCTGATCCAGACGTATGGTGCGGCGCCGCAGATGATCCAGCAGCCGGCCCGGGGTGCCGACAATAATCTGCGGTTTCTTCTTCAGGGCCCGGATCTGCCGGCCGATATCCTGACCGCCATAAACCGGTAAGGCACGCAGCTCCACAAACTGGCATATCCTGTTTAATTCCTCCGCCACCTGCATGGCCAGTTCACGGGTAGGGGTGACGACCAAGGCCTGAATCTGATGGTTATCAGCCTGCAGGCGCTGGGCGAGGGGAATGCCGAAGGCAGCCGTCTTTCCTGTGCCGGTATGGGCCAGACCGATTAAATCCTCACCGGCCAGGGCTACCGGAATCGCTTGTTCCTGAATGGGTGTCGCTTCTTCAAAGCCCATCAGACTTACCGCCTTCAGGATGTCCTCATTAAGGTTAAACTCATTAAAAGTGGTCATCTTTACACCTTCTTTCTTAAAAGCTGCGGGATGATGGCTGGCCGTCTACAGTTCATGCTCTGCCAACCAAGCCTGCACCTGCTGCGTCACTTGACTGACAGTGCCTGCCGCCAAAGGCGAAGTCAGCCGCGCCAGGGGCAGAAGCTGGGTAAAGGAGCGGCTGCCGCCGGCCCGGCACAGGGACAGGTAATCCTGCCAGGCAGACCGGGGATCTGTTAAAGCCCGCTGCCACAATTGAAAAACACAGCTTTGTGCCAGGACATAGTCAATGTAGTAGAAAGGTACTTCAAAAATATGTCCCTGCTGAAACCAGTAGCCGCCTGCTTCCAAAAAGGGCTGCCCGTCATAATCCCTGTACGGCAGATAACGTTTTTCCAGCTCACGCCAGAGCCGGCGGCGCTGTACCGGCTTCAGCCGCGGTTCGGCAAAGACCTGGTGCTGAAAATGATCGACTAAACAGCCGTAGGGCAGGAAGAGGTAGGCACTGCTTAAATGTTCATAGCGATACTGCTGCGCCTGCTCAGCAAAAAAGAGCTCCATGTAAGGCCAGGTAAAAAACTCCATGCCCATGGAAGGAATCTCTGCCGCATCCATGGTAGCAAAATGGTATTCCGGTATCTGCCGCTCCCGACCCAGCCACACCTGGAAGGCATGACCTGCTTCGTGGGTCAGTACATCAACATCGCCGGATGTGCCGTTAAAGTTGGCGAAAATAAAGGGAGCCTGATAAAGTGCCAGGTAATCGCAGTAACCACCGGGAGATTTGCCGGGGCGGCTTAATAAGTCCATCAGCCGGCGTTCCGTCATTTCCTGAAAGAAAGCGGCCGTTTCCGGTGCTAACTGCTCATACATACGGCGGGCTTGGGCAATTAATTCCTTCGCGCTGCCGCGGGGCTGTGCGTTGCCCTGGGGGAAATAGATGCTTTCATCATAATAATACAGCTTAGTGATACCTAAACGCCGGCGCTGCTGCTCGCGCAGCCGCGCTGTCAGGGGGACGGCATAACGCTCCATGGCCCGACGGAAAGCAGCTACCTGGTCTGCCTGGTAATCCGAGCGGTGGCGCCGCAGGTAAGCAAGGGGGATAAAGCTGCTGAAGCCCAGCTTGTGAGCAATAGTGGTGCGCACTGCAACCAGCTGCTCATAAAGTTCATCAAAGGCATCCTCATGCTCCGCAAAAAAACTGTAGCGGGCTTCTGCCGCGGCCTGACGCGTGGCACGCTCCGGAGCCTGCTGAAAGGGTACTAACTGTGCTAAATTTCTCTTTTCGCCGGCAAAGGGGATGGCCGCCGAGGCCAGTAATTTTTTATACTGACTGACGACTTTATTCTCCTGCTGTAAATCGGCAATGACTGCCGGCGAGAAGGCTTTCAGTGTCATTTCCGCAATGTTGAACAACTGCTGCCCGTAACGGGCGGACAGTTCCCGGCTAAAGGGGGAGGTTACTAACTGACGATAGTATGCAGTAATCAGCTCCTGAAAGTGCGGTTCTGCTTCATCAAAAAAGTCCTGCTCTGCTGCATAGTATTGATCATTCGTATTGATAGTATGACGAATATGGGCAAGCGACGCCATAGACTCAAATTCCTGGCGTCGCTGATTTATTTGTTCTATTATTTCCTGCTGGGCAGCGGCCGTGGTCGCCCTGCTAAAATTGTTAAGTAAAAAACGCCATTCTTCCTGCAGGGCCGCTAAATCTGGCCGCCGATAGGTAAACCGGGGGAATTTTTCCTGCATACTGTACTCCTTTCCGCTGTGCAAAGTTCACTAAACTAACTGCAGGATCTCTGCTGCTACCCGCCGCATGTCGTCTTTCTTACAGACAGTCCGGTGTAAAACGGGCTTGGTCTGCAGATCGGCAATGGCTGCCGGTACCGGCTGTCCCGTTACTGCCGCCAACTCAAACAGCAGGGCAAACTCGTCCTCACTTGACTGCGGTCCGGCAACAGCCTCCAGTACATCTTTGGCGAATTTAAAAGGACTGGCCGTGGCTACCACTACGGTGGGAGTAGTGTCGCCGCTGACTGACAAATAATCCTGCAGCACAGCGTAAGCAACGGCGGTATGGGGATCAATTAAATAGCCTGACTGCCGGTAAACCGAGTTAATGGCTTTGGCCGTAGCTTCCTCCGTCGCGTAGCCGCCGACAAAGTCGGACATGGCAGCCCGCACTGTTTCCGGCACCCGATAGTGGCCCTGCCGCCCTAAATTTTCCATCTGTGCTTTAACCCAGGCCGTATCTTCGTTGCTGGCATGGTAAAGTAAACGTTCCAGATTGCTGGAAACAAGAATGTCCATGGAAGGAGACATGGTAACAAAAAACGGACGTTCTTTATCGTAAATGCCGGTGGTGAAAAAGTCAAACAGCACCTTATTGGCATTGGAAGCACAAATCAGTTTGTGCACAGGCAGTCCCAGCTGACGCGCATAGTAGGCCGCTAAAATGTTGCCGAAGTTGCCGGTAGGCACGACAAAATTGACAGGCTGCCCGGCCTGCAGTTTCCCTTGGTTTACCAGCTGCAGATAGGCCGAGTAATAATAGACAATTTGCGGTATCAGACGGCCAACATTGATAGAGTTGGCCGAAGAAAAGACATAGCCGGCCTGCTGCAGCTGACGGCGCAGCTGCGCATCGGTAAACATGGCCTTGACACCACTTTGGGCGTCATCAAAGTTGCCCTCAATCCCAACTACATGGGTGTTGGCTCCGGTCTGCGTTACCATCTGCCTTTTCTGCACAGGGCTGACACCATGCTCGGGGAAAAAGACAATAATTTTTGTGCCTGCCACATCGGCAAAACCCTCTAGGGCAGCTTTGCCGGTATCGCCGGAAGTGGCCGTCAAAATCACCACTTCCTCCTGCAGGCCGCATTTTTCCGCTGCCAGGCGCAGCAGATACGGCAGGATGGACAGGGCCATATCTTTAAAGGCTAAAGTAGGTCCGTGAAAAAGTTCCAAAAAGTGCACCTCGCCGTGCGTAACCAGCGGGGCAATGAGCGGTGTATCAAATTTGTCATCATAAGCCTGCTGTACCGCTGCCGCTAATTCCGCCGCTGTGAAATCAGGCAGAAAAAGACTCATAATTTGCCCGGCCAGGTCCTGGTAGGACAGGGCAGCCAGTTCCGCCGGCGGTACAGTCAGCCGCGGCAGCTCAGTCGGTACATATAAGCCGCCATCGGCGGCAATGCCGCTAACGATAGCTTCCGCCGCGCTTACAAGGCGGCTGTCACCACGGGTGCTGCGGTACATTACTGTTGCCATCTTACGCTCCTCCTTGACCGGGGTTTAAAAATAAATCCATCAGTGTATAGCCTTCCCTGATAAACAGTCCGGCATCCTGGGCTGCCGCTTCATCGTAGCGGGTTGGCCCCCCGGCAGCCGGGGCCGTACTATCATACAGCAGGAAAGGTACAGGATCGGCAGTATGGGTACGCAGTGCCAGCGGTGTGGCGTGGTCCGGCAGGAACAGCAGCCGGTACGGCTCACCTAAAGCTGCCAGTCCCGCCACCAGCGGCTGTACAACTTCCCGGTCCAGCAGTGTAATGGATCTGACTTTATTCTCGGTTTCCTGACGATGACTGCATTCATCCGGTGCCTCCAGGTGCAGATAGACAAAATCTTTCCCGTCCTGCAGGGCTGCTAAAGCGGCCTGCACCTTGCCCCGGAAGTTGGTATGCATATTGCCGGTGGCGCCTTCAACATCCAGCACCTCCAGACCTGCGCAGACACCCAGACCCTTAATTAAATCTACGGCCGAAATGACGGCGCCGCGCAGACCGTATTTTTCACTGAAAGCCGGCAGCTGCGGTTTTGTCCCTTCTCCCCAGATCCAGATGGCATTGGCGGGAGCCAAGCCCTGCTGCTGCCGCTTCTGATTGACCGGATGGGCCGACAGGAGCGGCACACTGGCTTTCATCATGGCCAGCAACCGCTCTGCCGCCGGGCCGACGGGCAGATAGTCACCAATGCGCTGTTCCAGGATATCATGGGGCGGTGTCAGCCGCCATTCTGTCGGCGCATGATGCCAGACCAGCAAATGGCGGTAGCTGACACCGGGGTAGAAAGCCAGCTCGTCCGAGGCAAACTGCTCACTGACGGCCGCCAACAGAATTTCTGCTTCCGCCGTAGTGATTTCATCGGCACTGTGGTCCAGCATGATGCTATCTTCATAACGCGGTGCTGCCGAAAGGGTCACCAGATTGCAGCGAAAAGTAAGATCATCATCGGCCAGCGTCACCCCCATACTGGCTGCTTCAAAGGGTGACCGACCTGTATAGTAAAGGCGGGGGTCATAACCAAGCACTGCTAAATTTGCCGTATCACTGCCCGGGGCGAAGCCTGCCGGCACCGTCTGTACCATGCCGACCTGCCCCTGCGCCGCCAGGGCGTCAATGTGAGGTTTGTCTGCGGCTTGTAAAGGTGTTTTTCCGCCTAAGGACTCTACCGGATAATCTGCCATGCCGTCGCCTAAAACGACTACATATTTCATCTTTTACTTCACTCCTTTAAAATCCCTTGCTAAACTTATACCACAAAGTGGAGATAAAGGCTAGAAAAACCTCTCTGAAAAGGCAGTTACACAGCAAAAAATGCCCTGTACCAGCAGCTGTACAGAGCACTTTGGGCAAAAAAGTTATTCTTTACCTGATTGTTTTTGCAGACGGGCACTAATTATCCGTGCCACATGGACACCGCTGGCACTGGCCTGGGACAGGCCGCGTGTAATACCGGCCCCATCGCCAACGGCAAAGAGGTTGGGGATTTCCGTTTCTAACTGTGCCGTCAGTTTGAGACGGGAGCTGTAAAACTTAACTTCTACCCCATACAGCAGGGTATCGTTGTTAGCCGTGCCGGGCGCCAGCTTGTCAAGGGCATAAATCATTTCAATAATATTATCCAGGTGACGCTTGGGCAGGACCAGACTTAAATCTCCCGCTGTCGCCTGCAGCGTGGGCCGGGTAAAGCTTTGCGCGAGACGATGGGCATTGGTTCTGCGTCCTTTAATTAAATCACCAAAGCGCTGCACCAGCACGCCGCCGCCTAACATGTTGGAGAAGGAGGCGATGCGTTTACCATACTGATGCGGCTCGTTAAACGGTTCAGTAAAACGGTTGCTGACCAGCAGGGCAAAGTTGGTATTTTTACTGTGCAGCTTCTCGTCACGATAGCTGTGGCCGTTAACGGTCACAATGCCATCAGTATTTTCCGCCACGACGTAGCCCTTCGGATTCATGCAGAAAGTGCGCACCAGGTCGCCATACTGTTTCGTCCGGTACAGCAGTTTTGCTTCATAAACTTCATCGGTAATATGCTGAAAGATAATGGCGGGAAGTTCCACCCGCACACCCACATCAACCCGGTTATTAAACAGGGAAAGACCTAATTTTTGACACTGGTGGGCAAACCATTCTGAACCGGCCCGCCCCGGGGCAGCAATCAGATAGGTGCAGTCAGCCGTTTCCTGTCCTGCCAGGTGCAGCGTAAAACCCTGCTCATGCTGCTCAATCTCTGCCACAGGCGTATTGCAGAAAATATCACAGCGTGCCTTTAAAAAGTCGTACAATCTTTTTAGCATCATGATATTGTTTTCTGTGCCAAGATGGCGTACCCGGGCCTTCAGCAGATGCAGATCATGGGCAATGGCTTTTTTGCTCAGTTCACTGCCGCCTGTACCGTAAATATCCTCCGGCGCTCCGTAGGAAAGATTGATTTGGTCGACATAGTCAATGAGCGCCATGACTTCAGTTTCCGGCAGATAGTCGGTTAGCCAACCGCCAAACTCGGTCGTTAAGTTATATTTGCCGTCGGAAAAGGCGCCGGCACCACCGAAGCCGCGCATGACGTCACAGGTCTGACACTTGATGCAGTTCTCAACCCTTTTGTCTGCTATTGGGCATTTGCGGGCATAAATATCATTACCTGCTTCAAAAATGGCCACACTAATTTCCGGATGTTTAGTCACCAGCTCATAGGCGGCATAAATCGCTGCCGGACCGCCGCCAATCATGGCCACATCATATGTTTTGCGCATGTAGAACCCTCCGCTAATTTCTTTGCCGGGTCTGAATAAACCCCATGTATTATACCGTTTTCCAAGACAGCTGTCCAGTGCTGCCTGCTTTCAGCTGCCGTTACTGTCAAGGGAAAAGGGACTTTTTCCATCAGAAATACCCCCAGGCTTGATAATTTATCAGCGCACTACGTTAGCCGCTTGTTTACCACGGCAATTAGTTAGCCTGACAAGCTGTCGTAAACAGCCGGAGATACTCTGACCCGAAATACTTATGATATAATATGGATAAAGTTTCTTATTTCAAGCAGCAGGAGGTCAGGCATGAAACAGCCCATTAGAATTATCATTGTTGATGATCATCCCTTCTTTCGCCAGGGAGTAAAGTTTTATCTCAGCAGCTTGCCGGAATTCTCTCTAGTGGGCGAAGCGGCAGACGGCGAACAGGCTCTGCAGTTATTAGCAAAAACTGCCGCTGATGTTGTGCTGATGGATTTAAAAATGACCGGTATCGATGGCATTGCCACCACTACCGCGGCCCTGGAAGCCTGGCCGGACTTACGTATTCTTATTCTCACCAGTTATGGTAGTGAAGATGCTATTGCCCAGGCCCTGCAGGCCGGTGCTGCCGGTTACTGTTTAAAGGATGCGCCACCGCAAGAACTGGCCTCGGCCATTCGTGCCGTTGCCGCCGGCGGCACCTATTTAGGACGCGGCATTAATCCTGCTGTGCTGATGCGGCAGATCAAAGGCAGCCACAACTTGCTGCAGGAAAATGCCTCTAAAGTGGAGTCTTTAACCCAACGGGAAACTGAAGTACTGCATCTTTTAGCGCAGGGTTTAGGCAATAAGGAGATTGCCGCCAAGCTTTTTGTCAGTGAAAAAACAGTCAAAACACATATCACTAATATCTTACAAAAGTTAGATGTTAAAACCAGGACGCAGGCAGCTTTATTAGCAGCAAAAGATCAGTGGCGTTAAAGGAGATTACAATGAAAGAAATGATACGCAGAACAGCTTTTACCGGTTTTATCTTTGGGATAATCTTTTTACTGCTAACTCTTGCTTTAAAACTCCCTTTCTTTGAAGGCTTTTTATGGTTCATACCCTTGGCTACGGCTTTACTGTCAGCCATCGGCGGCATAGTAGCAGACTTGGTGGCCGGCTTTAAATGCCAGACTGCTGCTTTCTAAAAAAACGATCCATATTTTCTCCTTTCTCGCCGCAGCACTTGTTAATATCATGATTGTTGGTTTTGTGCTCAATTATTTTAATTATAACCTCTTTCACCGCGATGTGATAGTCAGCATTTTTTTTGGCCTGGCCATGGGCGGGATTTATGGCATTTACACCTTACGCCTGGAATATTTACAAGAACGCATGAAGTTTTTAGAAGAATTGGCGGAAAAGAATCAGCAGCTGCAGGCTACCACACGACATTTAGCGATCAGCGAGGAACGCAACCGCATGGGCCGGGAGCTGCACGACTCCATTTCCCAGGGGGTACAAGGTTTAATCTTTGCGCTCCACTCCCTACGTCATGAATTAAAAGATCCGCCTGAACGGGTGGCAAACATTTTGCATCACCTGGAGGCTACCGCCCGTTCCACTTTAGACGAGCTGCGGGCTTTAATTGAAGAATTAAAACCTTCTCAGCTTGTAGAAGAAGGGTTAACCGCCTCCATTCAAGCGACGTGCGAATTGCTTTCACAACGCCAGGCTATCCCTGTTGACGTCAACATTACTCTCCCGGCACCACTGTCACCGGAAATTGAAATGACTATCTACCGGATCGTCCAAGAAGCACTGGCCAATATTGAAAAGCATGCTCACGCACAGCAGGTGATGATTAGTATTACCGAGACAGCGGGACAAGTGCTGCTGACTGTAAAAGATGACGGCAGGGGTTTTACTGTACCACAGGCAGCGCCAGGTCATGGTTTGCGCAATATGCGGCAGCGGGCAGAGGAGGCAGGCGGCAGCTTTGAAGTTCTCAGTAAGCCCGGTCACGGCACCACAATTAAAGTTATACTTCCGCCTAAAGACTGAAGCTAAAAAGCCGGACCTTCGGCGGAACTAAAATCGGCCTTTAGGCCGATTTTTCTTTTCCCGCACCTTGATACACTAAAGTCAAGCAAAGTTTCACTTGGAGGTGCCGCAGATGATATTAGAAGTTAAACAGCTGGAAAAATCGTTTGGTGCGCGACGGGCAGTAGCGGGAATAAATCTGCTGCTCAACGAGGGCGAGGTTTTAGGTTTACTGGGTCCCAATGGCGCAGGAAAAACAACCACTTTAGCCATGATTGGCGGTCTGCTCCAACCAGAAGCCGGCAGCATTACCATTGGTGGCTGGGATCTACAGCGGCATCCTCTCCAGGCCAAAGCACTGCTTGGGATAGTACCGCAAGAACCGGCTTTATATCCGCAGCTTTCAGCTGCAGCCAATTTACGCTTTTGGGGCACAATGCAGGGACTGCAGCGTAGTGAACTCAACAAAGCCGTAGCAGAAGCGTTGGCAGTAGTTGGCTTAACAGAGCGAGCCAGGGAACGGGTGGTAAACTATTCCGGGGGCATGAAACGGCGGCTCAATATTGCTGCCGGCATCCTGCACCGGCCCAAATTACTGATTATGGATGAACCGACAGTGGGCGTTGATCCCCAGTCCCGTAACCATATTCATGAAACAGTTAAACGTTTGCAGTGTGCAGGCACAGCCATTATTTATACCAGTCATTATGTGGAGGAAGTAGAAGAGCTGTGCGGGCGCGTGCTGATCATGGATGCAGGAAAAGTTGTTGCCGCCGGTACAGTGGCAGAGTTATTACGTGCTGCCGGTCACGCTCAGGAACTGGTGATTAAGGTTAACCGCCCTCACCAGGCTGTACTGTCCCGGCTGACAGCAATTCCCGGTGTGAGGGAGGCAGTAATGGTCGGGCAGGCCTTTAAACTCCTGACACTTAAGGCAGAACAAGTGCTGCCGCTGGCATATGAATATCTGCTGAGTCAAGGTCTACAGGTTTCTGCCATTGAGATTCATAAGCCTAATTTGGAAAGCCTTTTTTTAAAATTAACAGGGAAAAGCTTGCGAGATCAGTAAAGGAGGGTATGATGATGAAAAAATGTTTAGCCATTACCGCGGTAGGCTTTCAGCAGATGTTTGCTGACCCCATGTATCTTATCTTTACCCTGGCGCTGCCGCTGCTGCTGACCTGGGCGATGAGTTTTTTGCCCAGAGAAGCAGGTGTTTATGAAATGGCCTTATTGGGCGTTTTAGTAATGTTTGTCGCTTTAAATTTGCTCACCTCAGCCGGCTCCATTTTAGAAGAAAAACAGCAGGGCACCTGGCAGCGCTTACGCAGCAGTGCCACCCCCTACCGTGCTATCATGGCAGGCTACTTACTCCGTTTTAGTTTAGTTGCTGCTGTACAGGCTTTGCTTTTACTTCTCTCTGGGAAACTTCTCTTCGGCGCCCCTTGGAACCAAGGCTATGGAGAGCTGGCCGTGGTCCTCGCAGTATATATTTTCGCCATGACGGGTTTAGGTCTGTTTTTAGCCGGCCTGTTTAAAACTCAGGGGCAGGTACAGGCTGCAGCAACGGGTATTGTACTGGTGGGTTCAATGTTAGGCGATATCTTCTTCCCCATGGAAAACCCTTCTACTGCCATTAAATTCATTACGGCAATTTCGCCGCAAAGTTGGGCGGCCCATGCCTTAAAAGATATTCTCCTGCAGGGTGCGGCACTGGCATCATTAGTAAAGCCGCTTTTATGGATGGGCGGTTTAGGTCTGCTGCTGTTAACTGCCGGTCTCCTGCGTCTGAAAACTGAAATGTAAACTGGTGCTGCAGCACCACTGCAGGGCAGACTGGCGGCACAGCCGTCGGGGAAAAAAGCACAATCGCTCCGGCGGCTGCCGGAGCGATTTCTTAACTTAGAAAATAGATGCTGTTTTAGGCGTTCAGCAGTTCACAGGCCATGACGGTATGTTTGCAGAGGACCATGGTGGTAACGGAGCCTACGCCACCGGGGGAAGGAGTAATTTTGTCCACGATGGGTTCAACGGCGGCAAAGTCAACATCACCACAGAATTTACCGGGTCTGTCGGGATCAGGGTTGATGCCGACGTCAATTACGGTCTGGCCGGGGCTGACATAATCGGCATTGACCATTTTAGCCCGTCCGACGGCTGCTACCAGCACATCTGCTTCCCGACAAACGGCAGGCAGATCTTTGGTGCGGGAATGGCAGATGGTTACCGTGGCATTTTCCCGCAGCAGCAGCATTGCCACCGGCTTACCTACAACCATGGAGCGGCCCAGAACAACAACTTTTTTGCCTTCCAGCGGTATATTATAGAATTTCAGGATATCCATGCAGGCAGTCGGTGTGCAGGGAGGGAAGCCTGTTAAGTCATCAGCAAAAACTTTACCTGCACCATGTACTGTCAGGCAGTCAACATCTTTTTCTACAGGGATGAGAGCGCGAATCTTTTTCTCATCTAAATGTTTGGGCAGCGGTGAGAACATTAAGATACCGTGAATATCCTTTCTCGCCCCTACCTCGATAACAGCTTTTTCAAAGTCAGCCTGCGCTATATCTTCCGGATATTCAAATACTTCATAAGCTAAACCGATGCCGTCGGCAGTCTTTTTGGCACCGCCTTCATAAAAGAGATCATCAGGACGGGCACCGACCCGAATAAAACCAAGCTTAGGCGTTACACCTTTCGCTTTTAGAGCTTCTACCCGTTTGCTTAAATCTTCTTTCATGGCATTGGCAACTGCTTTACCTTTTAATTGTTCAGCCATCCAAAATCCTCCTAACTTGTCTTTTTGCTGCTATTTATTTTTTAATCTTAGCGATTACGTTTTGTAAAGCTTCGTCAGCAATCCTGCTGCCATCTTCTAATAAGCGCTCTACTTCCGCGGAAGTTTCACTGACAAACTTTTCATCTTTAATCCCGGTAAGATTAATCAAAACATTTAAGTACCCGCTAATTAAAGCGGCTTTCAGGAACTGCACGCCGCAGCCCACATCGGAAATGGCAAGTTTATTGCCGATTTCGCCCATCCGCTGATGGATTTTAATCCCCTCATATGATTTACGCATAATTTCCAGCGGTACGGAGCAGGCCACTTTTGAGCATTCTTCTAACACTTTTTCCTTATGGGCAGCTTGTTCCGGGGTGTCTTTGGGCAGACCGTAAGCTTTAGACAAGGGGGCAAATACTTCAGCATCTTTATCAACTAAAGTTTTTAATTCATCGATAATTTTATAGCCTTGATCTACCAGTGCTTGCACTTCATCCTCAACATCGGCATATTTCTTTTTACCAAGAGTCAGGTTTCCTACCATATTAGACAGAGCCATACCAATAGCGCCACCCATGGCAGCGGCACCACCACCACCTGGCGTCGGTGCCTTGGAAGCTAGTTCAGCTATAAAGTAATCACTACTTTTTGCGGACATTGCCATCTTTAAACCCTCCCTTTACAGATTCATACTTTTGTAATTCTGCATCACAAGCGTTTTTCCTCTATAGATTACCACTAATACGCAAAAGAAATGACCAGAAAAAAGATAAAGTGGGCTGTACTGCCCACCGGGCAGGCTGGGAGGCACGAACTCCTTCAGGCCAAGTCTTTAAGCGCAGCTTGTCTGCAGCTCCTTTGCTGCCAGCTGTTTGCTGTGCCACAGATACCACAGGGGCAGCACCGTACCTTTGAAGACGCTGGAGATACTGATGGTCCACCAGACGCCATTGAGACCAAGAGCGGTTGCTGACAGAAGCAGCGCTGCCGGAATCCTGAGCCCGTTAAAGAGGATGCTGACGACTGAAGGCGGAACGGTATTGCCTAAACCATTAAAAGCCCCGGCCGTTGTAGCTTCCAGACACATAAAAAGCTGTGAGAGGCCCAAAATCCTTAAATAAATTATACCGGCACGCAGAGTTTCAGCTTCCGTAATAAAGATGGCAAACAGTGGGCGGGCGGCAAAAATCAAGAGCAGTGAAGCCGCCAGGCCAAAGACGAACATAATTGTCATGCCTACAGCGTAACCTTTCTGCACTCTCTGCCATTTTTTGGCGCCGTAATTCTGGCCGACAAAGGTACTCATGGCTGTTTGAAACCCCCCCGCCGTCATCCAGGAGATGGCTTCAATCTGTGAACCTACCTGCTGCACGGCAATGGGGATGGGACCCCATTGGGCAATAATTCTGGCGATGACCATGGCGATGGCGGCAAATAAGCCGTTCTTCAGGGCTACAGGCAGCCCTAATGTCACAATCTGCCTGATATAGGCCCGGTCCGGTGCTTGCAAAAGTTTTACGCCTGCAAACAGCTCCGGCTGCCTGCGCAGGTGCCGGAGAAAAACAAGGGTGACGACAGCCTGGGCGATAACGGTGGCGATGGCGGCGCCGGCAACTTCTAAGCGGGGAAAAGGCCCCCAGCCTAAAACCAGCAGCGGATCTAAGAGCATATTAACAACAAGTCCAAGGGAATTAATCCAAAAAGGTGTTCTGCTGTCGCCATAACCGTTAAAAATGGCGGTCAAGACAGGATTAAGAAAATAAAAAAGCAGGCCACAGGCAGCAATTGCTAAATAGGTAATGGCCTGGCTGATGATTTCTGCATCTCCCAGCCGAAAAAAGCCGATTAAAGCATCTCTAAAGGTGAACATGACGGCACCATAAACTACTGCCAGACAGATAATCAGCTGCAGGCTATGCTGAATATAAGATTTGGCTGCGACCGGATCCTTTCTGCCCACGGCCTGTGCTACCCCCACCTCGGCCCCGATTTGCGGGATCAAAATAAAGGCGACCGCCAGCCAGGTATAAAAGCCGGCTGTGCCGACGGCTGCCACAGCTTTGGTGCCGATTCTGCCGACCCACATCATGTCGGTGGTGCTGTAGGCCAGCTGGACAAATGAAGTGCCCATGATGGGCAGGGCAAGTTTAAATAAAGCTTGATAAATATTTCCTTCTGTAAGTTTGTTAACTTTATGCATTGCTTGATCTCCTATCGTTGCTGAAGCAAAATCGTTGTTATCACCGGGACAGTGGGCTGCGGCTATTTATGATAAGGCTCACCGCGCATTATTTTAAAGGCGCGGTAGAGCTGTTCCAGCAGCATTAAACGAAATAGCTGGTGTGGAAAGGTGAGGGGCGAAAAGGAGAGTTGAAGATCTGCCTGCGCTAATAGGCGCGGCGCTAAACCTAAACTGCCGCCGATGAGGAAAGTAAAATGACTGTGGCCATAGACAGTCTGCTGCTGCAGATGGGCTGCAAAATCAGGGGAAGTAAACTGCCGGCCCTCAATAGCCAGCGCGATGAGATAGGTCTGGGGCCGCAGCAGCTGTTCGAGACGGGCTGCCTCCTTTTCCAGCAGCAGGGCAATTTCACGGGGAGAAGCATTTTCCGCCGTTTTTTCATCTTTTACTTCCTTAATTTCTACTTTGGCATAGGCAGAAAGCCTTTTCAGGTATTCTTTAATACCTGCCGTGAGATATTTTTCTTTGATTCTGCCGACAGTTAAAATTTGGATCTGCATTGCCGCCTCCGGATGATTATTTGGGTTTGCTTTGTAATTGCCGCAGAATAAAGGGAGTCAAAGCGGTCAAATCTGTTAAGGGCGGCAGCTGTTCCCGGCCGGCACCGACTAATAACAGGGGCACCGGGTTGTAGGTATGCAGGGAGCTGCTGTTATCCTCCAAATTGCCATGATCACTGGTCACAATCAGCAGTGTATGCTGCAGATCGATGTTGGCGATGATGCCCGCTAAAAAGGTGTCAATCTCCATTAAACTCTGCCGCAGTTTTTCCTGGTCTCTTTTATGGGCATAATGGTCAGTCAGAAAATATTCAAAAAAGACAAAATCATAATGCCGGGTATTGGCAGCCGCTCTCCGGCCGGCTTCCAGCGGCGGCACATAAGGCACGGGCAGACCCTGTTCACGCCAGAGGGTACTTGTAATATCCGCACTGAGGGTAGTACCGGCCAGCAAATCATCAATGGTGTGCAGAGGCAAACCGGCAGCCAAACTTAACAAAGTGGTAGCCGCATCTGTACGCTCCTCCGGCGGCTGCGCAAAATAGGCCGGAGTATAAGTGTTAAGAAAAGTTGCCGTTTTGCCCAGGGCAGTGATTTTTTTTAAAATTCCTTCTGCCTGCAGTATGGCCCTGAGCGGCGGGGTGGGGAAGCCGCGGACATGGTAACCGACTGCCTGGGCGGCATTAACGCCGGTAAAAAGGGCAGTCTGTCCCGTAGCACTTTGGGGCTCACCCGGTACGCCTAAAGTTGCGTCAAGGGCCAACAGGGTCGCTGTATCATTATTTGTCCCTACGGCCTCCGCCGTCAGGCTTTGGCCTGCCAGCAGCCGCTGCAAACAGGGCAGGGCAGTTGTGGCCAGGGGATTGGTGTCTCCGGCAGGGGCAAGACCTAAACCGTCAATAAAGATAAGAATAATCCGCATCTGCTGCACCTCTTTTGCGCTCATCATATCATAATATAGACCAAGGGGAAAGCTGTGCAAGAAAGCAATAACGGCCTGCCGGCCGTTATTGCTGCTGGCTGTTAAGTTGTTTTAGCAAGTTAAAACTAACTAAGCCTCCATTTCCGTCAGTGTGGCCGTCGTTTTTATCTCTTTGCCATCGCGCACCAGCTTAATTTCTACCTGCGCGTTTACCTTTTGCTTATAAATGAGATCACGCAGATCTCTAAATTTGGTAACCTTTTCCCCTGCCATCTCAATGATAACGTCACCGCGCCTGATGCCGGCCCGGTCTGCCGGGCTGCCGGGCACCACATCCTGTACCAGCACGCCATAATTGACAGGCAGCTGCAGCTGCTGCGCCAGTGTATCATCAATATCGCCGCCGGCATAAATACCTAACCAGGGCCGGATAATTTTCCCGTGTTCAATGAGCTCCTGCGTTATTGTTTTGACCGTATTAGACGGGATCGCAAAGCCCATACCTTCCACACCGGCAATTTTAATTTTAGCCGTATTGATACCGATCACTTCACCCTGCAAATTAACTAAAGCGCCGCCGCTGTTACCGTCATTAATGGCGGCATCTGTTTGGATGAAGTTAAAAGTATATTCGTTCATCGTAATGGTACGGCTTTTGGCGCTGATATAGCCGACGGTCAGAGTTTGTGAGAAATTCAGACCTAAGGGATTACCGATGGCCAAGGCCTGCTCGCCGACAACAATTTTGTCAGAGTCACCTAAAGCAGCCACAGGCAAACTTGTTTCGTCAATTTTAATGACGGCCAGATCGGTAGCCGCGTCAGCACCAATTAATTCTGCCCGATGTTCAGTGCCATCACCAAGGGTAACATAAATTTCTGCCGCGCCGTCGATGACGTGGTTGTTAGTCACAATATAGCCGGCAGCGTCAATGATGACTCCGGAACCGGTAGCCTTGTCCTGCAGCAGGGAACGCCCGCGCCACATATCGTACACCATGGCTTTGTTGGTAATGCCAACCACCGCCGGCATCACCCGTTGGGCGGCACGGACAATGGCCGTATTTTGATATTCAGGTAAATCATTTTCATTAAACGGAATCTCTGGCTGCTGTACATTGCTGCCAGGCACTACACCAGGGTCATGAGGAGCTAGGTCTAAACCAGGAATAACAACCCGCACGACAATGACTGCAACCACTAAGCCGCCGATAATGGCACCAACCAGAGCAGTCAACAGGAATCCCGCCAACCCTGTTCGTCTGGGCTGATGAGAAAATCCGTTAAAGAAATCCATTGCTCTAACCCCCTTGCACTTAACTTTATTATAAATATAGCAGTAAGTTGTGACAATAATATGAAGAAGAAAAACTTTTTTACCTACCCACTAGGCCAAGCGCAAATGGCAGCTGGGCTGATGGCGTTTGGCCACCTGCACCGTGACCTGGTTTAATTGTCCGGTCCTTTCCAGGCGGCAGCAGACTGTATCATAAGCCAGCTGCGGGCAGTTGTTCTCTTCACTTAGGTGGGCCAGGACGACATGCTTAGTCTGTGCATTAATTACTTTGGTCAAACTCTCTGCTGCCAGCTCATTGGACAGATGTCCCTTGGCGCCTAAAATTCTTTTTTTCAGCGGCCAGGGGTAGCTGCCCTGCAGCAGCATTTCTTCATCATGGTTGGCTTCCAGCACCAGGCAGTCTACCGCCTGCAGCCGCTGCAGTATATACGGGGTAACATGGCCCAGATCTGTCACCAGGGCAGCAGCCCGCTTTGCACTGCGCACAATAAAGCCAACGGGATCGGCTGCATCGTGGGGCACCGGCATCGTTTCCACCGTTAAAGCGCCCAGGGTAATGGTCCCGCAGTTGGGCAGCAGGCGGCACTGTTCCGGAGCAATATTCCCCAGCGCTTTACCCGCCGCCTGCCAGGTGGGAGCGGTAGCATAAACAGGCAGGCCATAGCGGCGGGCCATCACACCGGCGCCGCAGGTATGGTCAACATGGTCGTGGGAAAGCAGCAAGGCCGACAGGGATGCGGCGTCGGCACCGATGGCGGTCAAAGCATTGGCAATTCTCCTGCCGCTTAAACCGGCATCAATTAATAATTTTGTCTCTCCTGCCGCTATATAGATAGCATTGCCGGACGAGCCACTGGCAAGCATACAAATTTCCAGCATTATTGTCTCCTCTCAGCTAATTCTGTTGGTTGAAACACAGCAGACGCCGCTGCCCCGCCTCCACTTCCAGAATCGTCAGGGCACCGGACAGAAAAGAAAAAGGCCACGGTCCGGCAAAGTCCAAACCTAAAAACTCTACCAGCAGCGCGTTTAAGTAGCGGCCATGCCCAATCAGGGCTACGGTGGAGGGATTGTCGGGCGCCAGCAGCACAGCTAGACCGGCCTGCAGGCGCCGGCGAAAATCCGGCAGCGGTTCCTGCCCGGGAATTACTGCCCGGCGCCAATCTGTCTGCAGACGGGAAAAAAGAGCGGGGTACCGCTCCTTAATTTCTGTCCGTGTGAGCCCCTCCAGCACCCCCCAGGAAAACTCGCGAAAAACAGGGAGGGCAATAGGTTCTACAGCTAACAGCCGGGCTGCCGGCTGCGCTGTTTCTCTGCTGCGGGTTAAATCACTTGTATAGATTCTGCCTGGCCGATGGTAGGCCAACATGGCTGCTAAACGTTCTGCCTGCTGCCGGCCGCGTGCAGTTAACGGATAGTCCCGTATACCCTGAAAGCGCGCCTCGGCATTAGCAGTTGTCTCCCCGTGTCTGGCCAGCAGAATACGCATTTTCTTCACCTTACTCAATTTCTACAATCTTGGCACCCAGGGCAGTTAACTTTTCACAGACACGTTCATAGCCGCGATAAATATGGCCGATATCACTGATAATAGTTTCCCCCTGGGCTATTAACCCGGCTATGATAAAGGCGGCACCGGCACGTAAATCCGTGGCTCTGACCGGAGCGCCGGTCAGGAGAGTACGGCCATCTACAATGGCTGTGCGGCCTTCCACTTTAATGCGTGCCCCCATCCGTTTCAATTCATCAACATGTTTAAAGCGACCTTCAAACACATTTTCCGTGATGATACTGCTGCCTTCCGCCTGCGTCAACAGCACCATGGCTAAAGACTGCATATCTGTCGGAAAACCGGGGTAGGGGAAGGTTTTAATATCGACGGCCTGGGGCTGTTCGACACCGATGACACGCAGCTGATCGTCCTGCACATCGACAGTAATGTTCATTTCACGCAATTTGGCGATGATAGGATCTAAATGCTTGGGAATAACGTCTGTCAGTAAAACATTGCCCTGTGCGGCAGCGGCAGCAATCATATAAGTACCGGCTTCAATGCGGTCAGGGATTACGCAATGGTTAACAGGGCCTAACTCTTTCACGCCCGTAATTCTGATCACATCGGTGCCGGCGCCGCGGATTTTGGCGCCCATGGCATTAAGGAAGTTGGCAACATCCACAATCTCCGGTTCTTTGGCAGCATTTTCTATCACCGTTCTGCCTTCGGCCCGTACGGCCGCCAGCATTATATTAATGGTGGCACCGACACTAACCACGTCAAGGTAGACTTCTGCCCCGACCAGTCGATCGGCTTCCAGCTTAACGATCCCATGTTCCGTATCTACTTTTGCTCCCAAACTGACAAAGCCTTTGATATGCTGATCAATGGGACGGGGGCCTAAATCACAGCCACCGGGCACAGGAACTTCCGCCTTCTGAAAGCGCCCCAGCAGCGCGCCCAACAGATAATAGGAAGCACGTAATTTTTTCACCAAGTCATAAGGTGCCTGCCATTTTGTCAGCTTGGAGGCGTCAATAAAAAGCGTGCTCGGTGTTTCCCACACTACCCGCACACCCAGATAAGTTAAAATGTCTACTAAAACCTGAATATCATCAATCTCCGGCAAGTTTTCAATGCGCACCGGCGCCTCTGTGAGCAGGGCCGCCGGGATAATGGCCACAGCGGAATTTTTTGCACCACTTATTTTAACGGTACCGGCAAGCGAGCAGCCGCCGGTCACAAGCAGTCTCGGCATTAGAGTTATCCTCCTGTATCATCATCTGTTAGCTGGTCCTTTTTGGCAATATTGAAATGAAAAGGCTGCTTTGCCCGCGGCAAAGCTCCTGAATTGTCAATATCCTGTATATAGATTCTTGTTAAAAGAATAAAATCCTGTTTGCGAAGCTATTTTTAAAAAGTAGTTTTTTCCACCTCGCCGGTGAAGGCGTTAATATAGGATTCACCGCCGTCCTGGGTGGCAATCCGCCACACCGGAGCGCTTTCCCAGCGCTCAGCATCGTAGCTTAAACTATAGTAACCTAAAGAAATATCAATAATACTCTTACTGCTGACGGCAGCTGCTTCTTTGATAAATGTCTGTACCGCCTTTTGTGCGGAAATAACGGCTGTTTCCTTGTCACTAAAGCCGTGCGGCTGTACCTGATAAATGTGAACTTCACGCGGCCTGCCATCTGTCAAGTATACTTCAATGGCACTGAAAAAGAGCGGAAATCCTTGATATGTCTCGACAAAACGATAACGAAAACCATGCTGTCCCCACGGCACGGCCAGATCCAGTTTCATATTATTCTGCCAGAGCTTCCAGTCACGCAGATAGCGTTCTGCCAGCACCCGGGTATTAGCTTCATCTATACCCGGTAAATTATTGGTGTAAAAAACATGACCGTTGGCAAAAATGGTCAAGGTTTCCTGCCCGGTTGTGTAAACAGTCCTGTCCTCCTGCCGCTGAGACCAAACTTCCTGCGCGCCCAAAAAAGCAGACACCCAGTAAGCATCATCCTGGACCAGACGGGAAACATTGAGCAGGGCCAGGCGGGGGATCTGCCTGGGCAGGGCAGTCTTTAAGTCAAAGCCATGTTCCTTTAACAAGGCCTCGGTCTGCTCCAGCTGTGCCTGCGTTAAGACACTGCTTGGCGACAGCGAGCGCGGAGCTATCCATAATTTATACCCTAAAAAGATATTAAGACTTAAAAAGGCAATAATCAGCAGTGTTTTGGCTTTTGATAAATCCACGCCGCGAGACCTCCTACTCCAGCCAGGTTATAAATTCACCGGTAAACCCATCTACTACAGCCTGACGCTGCTGCAGCTCCACCAGCCAAGCCGGTCGGGCATAAGACTGCCTGGTGACAAAACTGTGAAAGTAGAGTACGGGGGAGACGGCAGCCAGCTGCTCCTCCGCCCCTTCTGCCGCCAATTGGTCAGCCACGGCTGCTACCGCCTGCTGCGGTTTAACCAGCGGCTCTGCCGTCCCCGTGGGACTGCCAAGCAAATAGATCTGCCGCTGGTAATTGATGACACCACGGTCGGAAAAATATAAACTGACGGCAGGCTTGGCACTGAGCAGCGGGATGCCTTTTTGCACAGATTGAAACACTAAAGTTTGCGTATATCTCTGCTCCCAGTTAGCTGACCTTTCCGTCCTGTGAACCTTCTGCAGATAAAGATGATCCGGCCACCCGCCCATCAACTGCAGGTACTGGGCGCCCTGCTTGAGAATCTCCGCCAGAGACTGGGGAGCGGAACCCGGTTCATTTTCCGGGGCATTAAACTCTAGTTCGCCGTGACGGAAAAGACGCAGACCCTTTTGACCGTCGGTATATATTTCAGCTCCGTCGCCTTCCTCAATCCGTCTGACTAAAGCCGGATTCACAAAAAAGCTGCCCAGCAGTTCATCACTTTCCAGATTTTCCGCTGTAATCGCATGTACCGCCAGCTCCGGCACTGCCTGGGGTAAAAGCACCCCGGCACTGACAGGCTCAAGGGCCAGCTCCTCGGCGGCCGCGGTGCGCAGTTCAAGTCCGGCGGCAAACAATGCAGGCAGCTGCTCTTCCCACTGTTCAGGTAAGGTTAATTCACCGCGCAGCCACCTGCCGCTGGCTGTCTGATACCAGATCGTCTGAGGTGCTTCCGCAAACCAGGCGGCCTGCAGAATCTCCAGACCGCGCAGTTGCCGATTTGTTACCCACCAATTAGTTTCCACAGGCAGCATAAAGTTCAGCCTGACCTGCAGCCCGCCAAATTCCGGCAGAGTCGTGGAGACAGGGACCTGCCGCGGTCTAAACAGCCAGCTTAACCATTCCCAGGCTGCCTGATAACCTTCATCCCAGGGCTGCAGCTGCAGCCACTTGTCATCTTCTCCCAGACGTAACACCGGTCTGATTTGTTCCTGCAGGGGGCGTAATTCACCGAAAGTAACTTGTTTGTAAGCAGGCGGAGAGGCAGTCTCCCAATAAGGCTGGCCAAATAATAATTTAGTAGTGAGAAACATACTGGTAAGAATCAGGACACACAGGACTACTGATTTTAGGCGCTCACGCATCCTTCGTCCTCCTCCCTCACCTGCGGCAGGGGCAGCGTAACGGTCACTGTCGTGCCCTGCTGCAGTTCACTGCTGAGACTGATTGTACCGCCGTGTGCCGCCACCAGCTCGCGGGCTATCGGTAAGCCCAGGCCGGTACCCCCGTAGGCACGGGAACGATTTTTATCCACCCGGTAGAAACGTTCAAAGACTCGCTCTACATCGGCAGCGGGAATACCGATGCCGTCATCGCTCACCTGCATTACCGCCTGCTCCCGCTGCTGCTCAAGGCTGATGGTGATCTGCCCGCCCTCAGCCGTGTATTTATAGGCATTATGAATAATATTCAGCAGTACTTGTTTAATCTTGTCGCGGTCGATATACGCAATTACCGGCTCCACCGGCAGGGAGACGGTGATCTGCCGCGCTGTCTCTTTATATTTCAGCTTCAGCTCCGCCACTACCTCCGTAATCAGCTCATCTAAAGCATACTGGTCTTTATGCCAACCAACCTGCTGAAAGTCTAGCTGTGACAAAACTAACAGGTCTTTGACCAAACGAACCATGCGCTCCGTTTCTTTCTCGATGGTAGTCAAAAAGGAGAGGCACAGCTCCGGTTCTAGCCTGGCCCCGTCAACCAGTGCCTCGGTATAACTTTTAATGGTGGTGAGCGGTGTACGCAGTTCATGGGATACATTGGCCACAAACTCACGCTGCCGGCGCATAAGCTCCCGCTCCTGTGTCACATCATGTAACACAATGAGAATACCTGTATAATAATCAGGCTCCGGTTCCTGCATCTGAAAAGGCACATAATTAACGTGCAGATGGCGCTGCTCCGGTGCCAGCGTTATTTCCTGACTTGTTTGCTGTCCTGTTGTCAATAATTCAGCTAAATTGACCGGCATAATCAGCGGCGCTAAAATCTCCACCGCCGGTTCGGCAGCGGCCTGTAAGCCCAGTAAGCGTTTGGCAGAGGGGTTGAGGTGTAAGATCTTCCCGTCACTGCCTAAAGCAATAATCCCGTCCGTCATATGATTTAGAATTGCCTCTATTTTACCTTTTTCTGAGGAAATCTCCTGTAAGGTTGCTTCCAGCTGTCGGGACAAATAATTAAACATCTCGCCTAAGCGGCCGATTTCGTCATCGGCATGAATGGTGATACGCTGCCGATAATCACCATGGGCGATTTGCTCGGCCTTCGAGGTAACTTCCTGAATCGGCCCGGTAATGGTTTGTGCCAGCACAAAGCCGAGCAGGACAGTCACTCCCATGACTAACAAAGCGCCGGTTAAAAAGATCAGCTGAATTTCACGTAAAGTAGCATAAAGAGGCTCCAGGGAGCCGATTAAATAAACTACACCTAAATTTCTGTTGCCGACCCGGACAGGCAGCGCCAGGTATTTCATGCGCTCTTTAGTTTCCGGATCTAAACGGGTTGCTTCACTGCGGGTACCCGTCAGGGCATGCGTAATTTCCTCCTGAATAATACGCTGACCCCGCAGTTCAGCGCTCTGCCTGGTAGCCGAGATGACGCGGCCGAAATTATCCAGCACCATGATCTCGGCGGCGCCGGCGTAGCGGGAGTATTCCAGGACTAAACTGTCAATATCTCCCGTTGTACTGCCGATTTCGTCCGCAGCCAGATAGCGTTCTAAAAAGTTGACCAGGAGCAGTCCCTGTGATTCTAAATTCTGGGCAAAACTTGTTACATAGTAATCCTCCAGTGACTGCGTCAGGAAAACGGCAAAAAACTGCATGGCAAACAAAATTAATAAAGAATAGATGAGGACAAGCTTCCATTGTATACTTTTAAGCATTGCTGTTATTCCCCATATAGTAACCTACACCCCGTTTGGTGAGAATATAACGCGGTTCACTTGGTTTCGGTTCTATTTTTTCCCGCAGGCGGCGGATGGTCACATCAACAGTTCTCTCGTCACCATAAAAGTCATAACCCCAGACTTTTTCCAATAAAGTTTCCCGATTAATCACATAACCGGCATGGCGCATCAAATAGGTTAAAAGTAAATATTCCCGGTAGGTGAGTTCCACCAGCTGTCCGGCCTGCCGCACTTCCATGCGTCCGGTATCAACCTGCAGATCCTGACAGCTGAGAATTTCCGTCTGCATTTCCTGCTGCTGTGCAGTCCGGCGCAGATTGGCTTTGACCCGGGCTAAAACTTCCCGCGCAGAAAAAGGTTTTGTTACATAATCATCAGCGCCCAGCTCCAGGCCCAGTACCTTGTCCAATTCTGTATCCTTGGCCGTGAGCATGATAATAGGTACATTACTAAAAAGGCGGATTTCCCGGCAGACTTCAAAGCCATCTTTTTTCGGCAGCATAATATCCAGCAGTATCAGATCAGGCTGCATACTTTGTGCCTGCTTGAGCGCGTCTTCGCCGTCAAAAGCCAGACTTACCTCATAACCTTCCTGGATTAAATGGTAACGCAATATTTCCGCAATGGGTTTTTCGTCGTCTACAACCAGAATTGTACCGCGCGCCACGTGATCACCCCATTCCTAGAGTACATAATACTTCTGTTTCAGAAGCAGATTTCCTGCTGACATCTGCCGGCAGCAGGGGCTGAGACAGTCAGTGCGTCGGTTGGCGGCCGCAGGGGGCAGGAACGCAGCCTGCGGCTGCCCGGATTATACTACAAGAAAAGCGTGCTTTCAGTCAACTGAAAAGTGCACGCTTTTACTATCCTGTCTGCTGCCAACGCAAATCAGTCTCTATCCAGTTTTCCCAGGCCGTTCGCAAAGCCTGGGGAGACAGTCCATAAATCTGTTCTAGGGCAGTATTAAAATCTTCTCCCCCGCCCAGCAGCGTAATTAAATTATTGAGGGCGGCGTCACCCTGTAAGGCAGCCAGAAAGCTCACCATACTAAAAGACTGACGATAAGCAAGGGCCTGATTAGGCAGCTGATCAAAATCATCCGTCAGTTCCTGCTGAGAATAGAGAGGATTGGCCAGGGAACTGCCGGCTTCTACCCATTCATGGCCCAAAACCTGATACTCTATATACTGGGCTAACCCTTCACTAAACCAGCGCGGGTAGTTACCCTGCGCCCTTTGGTCCAGCAGATAATGGGTATATTCATGTACAAGGGGACCCTGCCGGGCAAAAACTGCCTCCCGGAGTAAAGGATGTTCCCATTCCCAGGCGCGAGGAGAAAGGATAATGATGGTATCCGCCACATAAACCCCCAGGGCACCTGTATTTTCTCCCCAGCCAAAAGTTTGCCGCAGCACGGTCTGCCGCGGAGCTATTACCAGCCATGGTTTTGCTGTTGGTGTATACGGCAGCAGCTGCGTCACCTGCTCCACCGCCTCATCGGCCTGCCTACCCAGCCAAGCTGCCAGCTCCTGATCACTTTCCGTATAGCGTAGTTGAAAATAGGCAGACTCCTGCGTCAGCCAGTGACGAAAATGCCTGCGTACCGCCAGGGAGGATAAATAGCGCAGCGTGCTCTGCGCTGCTGCCGGTAAAGCAGGTAAAATTACCAGCAGTATGCAGCAGAGAGCAGTAATCTGCAGTGTCTGTTTTGTTCTGCTTTGCGTCTGCACCGGCAGCCCCTCCCCCTATACAGTATACTTAAATATTGTAACAGGTTTTGCCTGCCCTCGCATTGGTAATATATGTCAGCACAGCCATGTTCAGGCAAAAAAATAACGTGGTGCGCCACGTTGTAAAAAAATATATATTAAAGAGGGGGTCAAACCTTGTCTTTATTATAGCGGGTGAATATTACATGCGTGTTACAGTGACTTTATTATTATGTAACACAGGCCGCCGGAACATCATAACAGCCGAAAAAAAAACGAGCACAAGATTGTGCTCGTTCTGCTTTAGAGATATGACAGAGGATTGACATTGGAACCGTTTTTAATTATTTCAAAATGTAAGTGGGGACCGGTAGAATTGCCGGTACTGCCGGAGCGGGCAATTTGCTGCCCTTTTTGTACATACTGCCCCACTGTAACCAATGTCGCTGAATTGTGCGCGTATTTCGTGACAAAACCGTTACCATGATCAATTGTTACTAAGATGCCATAGGCACCGGACCAACCGGACTGGATGACTCTGCCGCTGTCAGCGGCTAAAATGGCTGTGCCGGTAGGTGTACCGATATCGAGTCCGCGATGGAATCTGCCCCAGCGGTAGCCATAGCGGGAAGTAATTGTACCGCGCCCGGCCACCGGCCAGAGGAAACGGCCTGTCCCGCTGCCGCCGCCACCTACGGCTGCCGGTTTGGGAACAGCCTTTGTGCCTTTAGCAACAATTTTCTCCACCGGCTCTGCCAGCACTTTTTCCTTCAGAGCCTCTTTTTTAACCTGCTTACCATTCTCTAAAGTAACCCGGTAAGTTACTTCTTTTTTACCTTCTTTGCCGTCCTGCAGCACTTTGCTGGTACCTTTGTACATGCTGCTGTCTTCTTTTGTTGTTGTGGTAAAAGGTATCGCCTCTGTTTCCACAACTTCCTGGGTCACCCGCACACAGACCAGCGGCTCGACGACAACTAAATTCAGGCAGTCACCAGGCATTAATTTGTCTGATTCAGCCAGCTGCGGATTAGCATTGCGAATGTCTGTGACAGAAAGGTTATTTTTTACGGCGATGGACCAAAGAGAATCACCGCGGGAAACAAGATATGTTTTCCGCTGATTTGTACCGTAACAGAGTACCTCTAAGGCTTTATCCACACTGCAAATTTCAGACGGATCAACAAGGGTTAACTTTGCTTCCAGTTTATCATTGAGAACTACAGTCTGCACTACAGCATTTTTTTGCTCAGGAACATATGTATCCTTTAATTGGTCAATGACTTGTTGATAATCAGCAATACTGGCCAGCGGCATGACAGGCTTATCATTGATCGTCAGCATGTAGGCGTGGACGCCAAATTTAAGCTGCTCGCGCAATTTATTTTTTACGGCTTCTTCATCTTCCGTAACACCTTTGCGCTGTTCACGTACCACCTTTAATTCCTGTTCAGTAACCAGCTCTACCCCTGCGGCTTCACTCTGCTGCTGCTGTAAAGCCGCTGCAAACTCCGGAATCACGGTTTCTGATTCCACATAGCCCACTTCTTCGCCGTCTAAATAGACAACATAGGTAAAGGAATCATAATAAGCATAAACGCTGCCGGCAGTAATCAGAGAAATTATCAGCAGCACTGCCAAAGCGCTGTATTTTACCGGAGCACTAAGGGTGCGGCAGTGCTCCAGGCAGTTAACAAAGAAACTTTTGAGCTGCCGGGTCAGCTTTGTCAGCCATTCTTTACTCTGCTGAGCAAAGTTGTTTAGTACTTTTAGCCCCTCCGCAGCTATTTTTTTTAGCTTGTTTATGAAAGGCTGAGCCAGGTTTTCCGTACTCTGCGGCGCTGCCTGTTCCGCAGCGTCATTCATCTGTTCTATATCCATTTAATCACCTCACGCTAGGTAAACTTTGTCCGGGGCACTTATGAAAAGCTGTTAAGCATCATGAACCTGGTGACACTAAAGCTCTATGTATATTCGGCACGCATTTTTAAATTCCTGCTAAAAGTTAAGGAAATATTAACTTTTCTTAAAAAAACTAAAAAAAAAAGAGACCTGTTAAGGTCTCTTAATTATAAGCTGGTGACCCCTGCGGGACTCGAACCCGCGTTACCGCCGTGAAAGGGCGGTGTCTTAACCGCTTGACCAAGGGGCCGTAATGGTGAGCCATCCGCGACTCGAACGCGGGACACCCTGATTAAAAGTCAGGTGCTCTACCGACTGAGCTAATGGCTCGAAATGTCTTACGGGTCATTATGATACTATATTCTCTGTTTAATGTCAATGGTGAAATTTAACATAACAATCCGCCTGTGACCGGCGGCACAACGGCCTGCGGCAGCGCCGCAGTGTCTTTACTGCACGCGCCGCATTAGCCTGCCTGTTCCGCATGCTCCGTCGTTATATTAAGAAATTTATTGTGGCTTTCTTTAAAGTAAAGATTAATAGTGCCGACAGGACCGTTACGCTGTTTGGCGATAATGATTTCCGTCTGATGACGATTTTCCATATTGGGATTGTAATAGCCCTCACGGTAAATAAACGCTACTACATCAGCATTGGCTTCAATGCCGCCTGATTCCAGTAAATCACTGAGGATAGGCCGTTTTTTCTCCCGCTGTTCTACCGCCCGCGACAGCTGAGACAAGGCCACCACCGGTACTTCCAATTCTTTGGCTAAAGCTTTCAAAGAGCGGGAAATGCCGGATATTTCCTGCTGCCTGTTTTCAAAGCGGCCGCTGCCGCGCATTAACTGCAGATAATCAATAAAAATGGCTGCCAAACCATGTTCAGCCTTTAAGCGCCGGGCTTTGGCCCGCATTTCCATTACGGAAAGGGCTGCTGTATCGTCAATAAACAAAGGGGCTTCCGCCAAGGGACCGGCAGCGCGGGTTAATTTAGGATAATCTTCGTCCTTCAAATAACCGCGGCGCAGGCGCTGGGCATCAAGATCTGCCTGCGCGCAAAGCATACGCTGCACCAACTGCTCCTTGGACATTTCTAAAGAGAAAATAGCTACCGGCAGTTTTTCGTTGACGGCAATATGCTGGGCAATGTTTAAAGCCAGCGTAGTCTTGCCCATACTAGGCCGCGCGGCGATAATGATTAAATCTGAATTTTGCAGACCGCAGGTAATGCTGTCTAAATCGTGAAAACCTGTAGGCACGCCGGTAACGCCGCCCTTATTGCCCCACAGCTTATCAATATTGTCAAAGGCGCTTTTCAGCAGATCTTTCATACTGGCAAAGCCTTGGGGCGTTGAGCGCTGCGATATTTCAAAAATTGTTTTTTCGGCCTCATCAATAATTTCTTCCAGCGGCTCGTTAGCTTCAAAACAGCGTGACACAATGCCGGTGGCCGCATGAATCATGGCCCGCAGCACGGCTTTTTCCTGCACAATTTTGGCATAATAGCCAATATTGGCGGCTGTAGGTACAAGGTTGGCCAAAGTAGTTAAATAAGGCAGGCCGCCTATGGCTTCCAGCTGCTTCTGCTGCTCCAGCTCCTCGGCTAAAGTAATGAGATCAACGGGCTCATTCCGTTCCGCCAGCGCGAGCATGGCCGTAAAAATTTTTTGATGACCGTCGCGATAAAAGTCAGACGGCTTAAGCATCTCCGCTGCCGTAATGATGGCATCACGGTCGATCAGCATGGAGCCTAAAACCGACTGCTCAGCTTCTATGTTTTGCGGGGGTACTCTTTCCATCATCCCGCTCACAGGGTACACCCCTTTCGCACATATATTAGGAAGATAATTTTATTAGTGCCTGCTGCCCTTTAAAAAAGAGCGGTAAGGCCTCCTCCACCCTTTTCACAGGAATCACCTGCATCCCCGGCAGCTGTGGTATTTCCGCTTTATTTTCATAGGGCACAACAACTGTCTGCAGGCCGGCCAGCCGGGCACCAAAAAGCTTCTCGGGGATGCCGCCGACAGGACGCACATAGCCCTGCAGAGAAATTTCTCCGGTGACTGCCGTGTCCTGGGCTACCGGCCAGCCCTTGAGCGCACTCAGTAATACTATCAGCATGGCTAAGCCGGCCGAGGGACCGTCAATCTGTCCGCCGCCAATCACATTAACGTGAAGATCATAATTCTGCAGATCTTCACCGGTGAGTCGGCGAATGACGGCAGCCGCATTAAACACAGAATCCCGGGCCATGCTGCCTGCCGTTTCGTTGAAGCGTATCCTGCCTTTGCCGGCTGCAGCGGCTGGAAATGCAACCGCTTCAATCTCCAGCACACTGCCCTTAAAGCCGCTGACACCCAGGCCGTATGTTTTACCGACCAGTTCACCACAAGTTGGTTTTTTCCCGGCCTGCAGACTGTAGCGGCCGGCACGTAATGTTTCCAAAACCAACTCTTTGGTGATGAGCGGCTCCACAGTCTGCTGTTGACGGTAGCGGGCCAGACCAAAAGCATCGGCCAGCAGGTTTACTGCCTGCCGCCCTTCCGTCGTATGCAGGGCGATTAAAGCCGCCACGTCGTGGTCCAGCTTTACTCCCAGCTTTTGCGCCGCATTCATCACTATTTTTTCTATATCATGCGGCGTCAGCGGGGCAAAAAATACCGGCGTACAGCGTGAGCGCAGAGCCGGATTAATTTCCTCCGGCGCACGGGTAGTAGCACCAATGAGGATAAAATCAGCAGGAGCGCCGTCTGTAAAAAGGTCGTGTATATACTGCGGTACCTGAGGGTCAGTAGGATCATAGTAAGCTGAATCAAAGGTTACCTTTTTATCTTCCAAGACCTTAAGCAGTTTACTCTGCAGATGGAGATCCATTTCACCAATTTCATCGATAAACAGAATACCGCCATGTGCTTCCGTGACCAAACCGGGTTTAGGTTCCGGTACGCCCCCGTCAATGAGGTCGCGTTTGGCCCCTTGATAAATAGGATCATGCACAGACCCTAACAAGGGGTTGGTAGTTTCCCGCGGATCCCAGCGCAAAGTACTGCCGTCAACTTCTATGAACGGTGCATCCGGCTGAAAAGCACTGTCTTGTAACTGTTTTGCCGCCTCTAAGGCTAAACGGGCCGCTGTAGTCTTACCTACCCCCGGTGGGCCATAAATGATAATATGCTGGGGATAGGGAGACGCTAATTTGGCCATTAAAGCTGTAACAGCTGTCTCCTGCCCGACAATTTCTGCCAGTGTTTGTGGGCGCAAAATATCAAGGGCAGAACGGTTAAGTTTTTTATGCTTCATTTTTTCCAGCTGAGCATATTTTTTTAGAGTCTGTGGGTTCTCCGGTCCGCCCTGCTCTTTGAGCAGCTGCCGCTTCATTTCCTGCAGGTATTCATCATGCTTTTCCTGCATCTTTTCCGCAACTTTGCGCTCTAAATTTTCCTCCACGGCGCGGCGCGCCATCTGCTCGGCCAATGCATCATAAAGCTGCTGCAAAATGTGCGGAATTTGCTCTGCGCTAGGTACTGCTGTAAGCACGGGATTTTCTAAAATAACTCTCTGCAGTCCTAACAGCCGCTCTGCCGGTTGGCGGGAACGCAGCATTGACAATGCTTCTAATTTACCTGCCTTAAGAATTAAGCGCTCAGCCCCAAGCAGCTGAGCCAGCAATGCATACAGTGCATTAATTTCTTTTTTATATTGTTCCTGCTCCGCTAAACCTGGGTCCGGTGCTGCTGTACTTGTTGTTACTGATTTCTCCATCTTTTACTCCTGATGCTTATTTAGAGGCTGCCACTACTTTAACCGTTAGCTTGGCCTCTACTTCCGGATGCAGTTTGATACGCAAAGGGTAACTACCGAGACTTTTGATCGGTTCCGGGAGTTCGATTTTTCTTTTATCTACTTTAATACCCTTTTGGGCCAGGGCAGCAGTCAAATCGCTGCTGGTGACAGAACCAAAGAGGCGTCCATTTTCTCCTACGCGCATGCCGATCTCAAGCTCCAGGCCGGAAATTTTGGCCGCCGTTTGCTGAGCAGCTGCCAATTCCCTGGCCTGCTTGTCCGCTTTTCTTTGTTGGCGCTGCTGCAGCTGCTTTAAATGTCCCCCCGTCGCTTCTACCGCCAAGCCACGCGGGAGCAAATAATTACGGGCGTAGCCTTCAGCTACTTCCTTGACTTCACCTTTTTTTCCCAGTGATTTCACATCCTGCTGTAAAATAACTTTCACTTTCATCATACCTCCCTTAGCGACAGCAGCAGTAAGTGCTGTACAACTTCTGCACAAGGATGAGAATCTCCTGCCGCAAAAAATTGTACAGTCTGCTAGTTTTTGTCTTCCGCCGCCTGCACCGGCCCCGGCTGCGGCAGAGTCCAGCCAGACTCTGCTGTGAGCGCATGTTGGCACAGTAAGATAAAGCGCCCGAAAACGGACGCTTTTGTTTATGCAGCAGCTTATTCAGCTGTGTAGGGCAGTAAAGCAATATTGCGGGCTCTTTTGATGGCTTTTGTTAACTGCCTTTGATGTTTGGCACAGTTACCGGAAATACGACGCGGCAAAATTTTGCCTCTTTCGGTAACATAGCGTGTTAACTTATTTGTTGCTTTATAGTCGATATGTTCGACTTTATCAACGCAGAAGCTGCAGACTTTACGCCTGCCTCTGCGACCGCGATCCCTTCGCATTACTTCAATCCTCCTCTGTGCATCAAATCTTTACTCCTGAGGGAATAGTTAGCCCTTACCTAAAAGGGCACATCATCATCCCCAATCAGAGAATCGTCAAAAACAGGTACATCATCGGAAGAACGCTTTTCCCTTCTATCCAGGAATTGTACACTGTCTGCCACAACTTCCGCTGCGGTACGGCGCTGTCCGTCCCGATCTTCGTAACTGCGTATCTGCAGACGCCCTTCTACCGCCACCAAACTTCCCTTACCTAAATACTTGGCACAATTTTCCGCTTGAGCGCGCCAAGTTACAATGGGAATGAAATCAGCTTCACGCTGTTGTCCCTGCGTAAAACGCCGGTCTACGGCCAGGGTAAAAGTGGCCACAGCAATGCCGTTGGTCGACGTGTAGCGTAATTCCGGATCGCGGGTTAAACGACCGATTAATACAACACGGTTTAGCATTCTTCTCTCACCATCCCCGCTTATTCTTCCTCTTTAACAATGAGGTAGCGAATAACATCATCGGAAATCTTAAAGTTCCGCTCCAGCTCAGCAGTTACACTGGGTTCAGCAGTGTAATGAATGAGTACATAGTACCCCTCACGGAACTTCTTCCTTACCTCATAGGCCAGTTTGCGGCGTCCCATGTGATTAACATTTGTCACTTCTCCACCCTGGTCAGTAATCAGTGTGGTAAACTTCTCCACAACTGCCTGGTAGGCGTCGTCTTCCTGACCCGGTTTTAAAATAAACATGGTTTCGTACTTAATCATGGCCTATTCACCTCCTCCCTCTGGACTTTGGCCCCCGCTGACGGCGGGAGCAGGGAAGTACAACCTATATAGTATCATACTCAAATTGCGCTGACAAGTCTCGTCAGCAATTAAAGACGTTCACGCACACTTTTTTCAAATTTGCTGCGGGGGATCATAAGACTACGGCCACAGTTGGTACATTTGATCCGAAAATCCATACCAACGCGAATGATGGTCCAGATATCACCCCCGCAGGGATGCTTTTTTTTCATCCTCACTTGTTCACCAACTGCAAAATCTGTCACGTGATTCTCCCCCTCACTCTACTCATGATTAAACAACATGGTCAAAACAGTGCAAATAATAATGCCAGGAGTATTTGGCCTTGCCTTCCGGTAATAAAGCAGACAGACCCTTCCTGGCCATTGGTAATAATTAACACTACAGGGTGACCAAAACGCAAAGCAAGGCGGGTAGGCACAATCATTAGCATGCTCAATAATAGCTGCGAACCCCAGGCCGGCAAATAAGTCTAGAAAAAATCCTCTACTGTGGTTCGGGCAAGGTTTCCTGATAAAAGATGCTGCGGCGGACCATCACCCTGCTTTGCGAAACTGATCACTGCTGCTGATTGAGAATAGCGGTAATTTCCTGGAAAACCGCATCTATTTCCTGAGCGCCGTCCACTGTAAATAAAATTCCCTGTTCACGATAATAATCTATTAAAGGTGCCGTCTGCTGTCGATAAACGGCTAAACGCTGCTTAACCGTTTCCACGGTGTCATCTGAACGCTGATACAGCTCGCCGCCGCATTTATCACAAACACTGCGCACTGTAGGAGGATTAAAGCGAATATGGTAGGTGGAGCCGCAGGCCCTGCAGACGCGCCGGCCCGTTAACCGCTCAATCAGCTCTTCTTCTGCCACATCAACATTCAGGACAGCTGTCAGGGGAGCGTTGAGCGCTTGCAAATTAGCATCTAAGGCCTCAGCCTGCGCCACTGTCCGGGGGAAACCATCAAGTAAGAAACCATGCTGCGTATCCGGCTGCGTTAGTCTTTCTTTAACAATGTCCACTACCAGCTCGTCTGGTACCAACTGTCCCTGGTCCATATATTCCTTTGCCTGCAGACCCAGTTCCGTTCCGTCTTTGATGGCTGAACGCAGAATATCTCCTGTGGAGATATGAGGTATATTATATTTTTTTACTAAACGTTCCGCTTGTGTTCCTTTTCCGGCACCGGGAGGGCCTAGTAAGATTATGCGCATGATTTACCACCTTTTCCTCAATATTCATTACATTATCTAGTATATTCTGTCCCTGCGCAAAAAAATCCTGCAACAACTTGCTGAAGATGGCAGTTTCCTTGACGGCAGCTGCTTCCCACAGGATATCTATACTTGTATATATTGCCACTACTGCTGTCAGATTGTGGCTAAACGGCAAGCTGCTGTACCAGAAAAGCGGCCGTCCTGGCTAAATATGAAGCGGCCAAATCGTTAAGCAGAGGCTGGGGGCCGGCAAAAAGGGAGCAGGCATCAACCACCAGACAGACTGCCAAAGCAAAGAGCAGTCCGTTAACTGCGCCTGCCATTAAACCGGCCAGCCGCAGCCATTCTGCCTGCTGACGGCTGCGGCCGCTGTTTTTATTCTGCCACATAAAGCGGTTTAAAGCCAGGCAAAAGAACAGTGCCAGGAGCAGCGCCAACAGGCGTACAGCCAGTGCGGCTAAGAGAGACAGCATCTGTTCCCGGGTACTGAGGGCAGGCAAAAGCGCCAGTTCGGGCATTAAGCTGCGCAGCAGCGGGGCGGAAAGAGGGGGCAGGACAATCCCCGACCCTCCGGGCTGTGTGACAGGAATGGCGGTTTTTCCCACTTTATGCAGCCAATCGACAAATACTGCTTCCAACCGCCATTCATTTTGCATATAAACAGCTAAGGGGTCGGCCAAAAATACCGCCGCAGCAAGGGCCGTCATGACAGTTAACAAGCGCAATAAGGCCGCAGGAAAGCCTTTAAGATAGCCTTGTACCGCGCCCCAAAGGATTAATGTCAAGGCAGCCATATCAACCCAAGTCATCCTTCTGCCCTCCGCAATTTTTGTAGATATTGCCCGGGTAATGACAAATACAGTTAGATTATCAGATAAACGCTCATAACTAAACGTAATTGCCATATACTATCATATAGCTATGCAAAACGGAGGGGAGCTATGTCTACCTATCCACCCGACAGCAGACAAAAACAGCAGCATGCTTATCGCATCTGGCAAACGGACCTATTTCCTGCACAAAAAATCAAAGTGGTTTTACAGAAGCTGCTGGCAGCTTCTTTTTGCCCCGGCCAACAGCAGTTAGTAATTCTTTGCATCGGTACCGATCGTTCCACCGGAGATGCTTTAGGGCCGCTCATCGGTACACAGTTAACAAAAAAGCCAATACAAGATGCCGCCATTTACGGCACTCTGGCCGAGCCGGTCCATGCTGTCAACCTGGCAGACACCATTACTGCTATCTACCACCGCTTTCCCCGGCCTTATATCATCGCCATTGATGCCTGTTTAGGCAAACCGGAAAGTGTAGGCGCAGTAGACATTGGTCTCGGTCCTTTACGTCCCGGGGCAGGCGTCAGTAAAACGCTGCCGGCGGTAGGAGATATTTATATCAGCGGCATTGTGAACACAGCAGGCTTTTTAGAATATTATATCTTACAAAATACAAGGCTGAATATTGTTTTTAACCTGGCCGAAAGCATTGCTCAGGGAATATTATTACTGCTGCAGGATTTACCTACCTCAGCAGCTGTCGCCACAAAGGAAGCCGCCCATTAAACACGGGCGGCTTTCTGCTGCTAAAATATTTACTGCCATTTCCCTTCCAGGGCCTGCAGAACCTCTTCCGGCCGCATGCCCCGCGCATCAATTACCGGAACATCCTGCGCAACCGTCTGTATACCCATCACATCTTTGTCGCCACCGCTAATAACGGCAGCATCCGCCTTGTGGCCCGGACGCAAACTGACGACTTCATAACCTTTTTCCTGGAGATATTGGCGAATGGGGGTTAAACTGTCTTCTACCGCCACTGTTCGCGCCACAACATCGCCTCCTTCAGTTGTTATTCTTCACAACTGTCGGTAGTTTTATGCTGCGGCGGCACCAACAACTGCACCACGGCTGCCTTCATAGTTACAGACAAGGGAGTTTGACCGAACAAATCACCATCAACCTGTACCGCCAGCGGACTTTCCGCTTCTACAGCAATTTTCGTACCCCGCCACACACGGACAGCGGGATGAAAAATATGTTGACCGCGATAAACACGCGGAAAAAGGCGTAAAAAGTTTAAGCGGTGCACATCCAGGACAACAATAACATCCAGCAAACCATCCTCCGGGTCTGCCAAAGGCGCTATTTTCATGCCGCTGCCAAAATAACAGGCATTGGCCACTGTTACCAGCCAAGCTTTCACAATATGCACTTCATCATTGACAGTTATTTTTATCCGCTGCGGGCGATAAAAGATTAATTGACGCAGCAAAGCCAACAAATAACCAAAAGAGCCGCCGATTTTTTTAAAGGTTAAATTGGCATCTGCTACTACGGCAGCATCTAAACCGGAGCCGACAGCATTATAAAAGTAGCGTCCGTTGACGATACCCAAGTCTAAATTTACGGTATGCCCTGCCAAAATAATCTGCATTGCAGCCTGTGGATCGGCCGGGATCTGATAAGTACGGGCAAAATCGTTACCTGTACCTGCCGGAATCAGCCCTAAGGTTGCCCTTGTTCCGGCCAAGGCACCGGCAATACGGGATAAAGTGCCGTCTCCACCCACACCGACAACAACAAATTCTTTTTGAGCCGCTGCCCGCGCCAGTTCCTCCACATCAGTAATACTTTTACTTACTGCAAAGCTGTATCCTATTTGTTCCGCGTCAAGGAATGACTGCAGCTGCTGCCAGACTGCCAGCGCTTGTCCATTATTTGCAGTAGGATTAACGATAAAAAAATACTTCTTTTCCTTTGACATCTACATCTACTCCGTACAACTTTAATCTGACATCATACCTACCGCTTGTTGTATAGCTTCCCACTCTTCTGCACTGAGCTGGTAAGCCGAACTACCGGCACTAATAGGTTTAACGTAGAAGCGTGATTCCTCACGTCCATAAATACTGCTAAAGACTACCCCGTCCTGCTTTCCGGTAAGCAAAGCCACGGCGAAACTCAAATCACCGCCTGTGTTTTGAAAGGCATTAAAACGAACAACACCGACACCGCGCACTGTACCGGCAAAAGCCTGCTGCAGCTGTGCCATGTGGCGGCGGTTTTCTGCCATTTCAGCCGACATGCCGCGCAGCTCGTTGTATAGGTTTGTCAGCTGTCCTTCCAGGCTTTGGCCGTCACTGCCGGCCATAAATGCCTGGTAGCTTTTATCTAATCTCCGCAGCCGGGCAGAAATAATTATACAATATATAAATAACAGCAATAACAGGCAGCCTATGAGAGCTACATACAATTCCATCCTGACTAATCCTCCCAGTTTTAAAAGCTAAATCCTGCAGTAAGGGGAAGCAAAACAATTAACCACAGCGGCACAATAAAGAAGGCCGGCAAAAAATTGGCAACTTTAATTTCCTTTAACTCCAACAAATTAACGGCGATGGCAATAATTAAAATACCGCCCACCGCGGTTAATTCATTCAGTACGGCAGGGGAGAGGAAGGGCTGCAGCAAACCGGCTGCTAAAGCAATACTGCCCTGGTACAGCAGTACCGGCACAGAAGCCAGACAAACTCCGACTCCCATGGTAGCAGCAAAAGCAATGGCCGTAAAACCATCCAAAATTGCTTTTACATACAATGTTTGATGTTGGCCCAGCAAACCGCTTTCCAGAGCGCCCGTCACAGCCATGGCCCCCACAACATAAACCAGCGTGGCATATACAAAAGCACGAGCCAAGCCGGAGCGTGTACGGGCCGCCCGCCGCTCTAACCAGGTCCCTGCCCGCTGCAGTAAAGCATCAAGACCAATAATTTCTCCCAGAATGCCGCCCAGAACCAAACTGAAAATGATCAGCACGGCATTTTGCATCTGCAACGCCATCTGCATCCCGATAACCAGGACAGCTAAAGCAATCCCCTGCATAATCAGCGCCTTGATTCTCTCCGGGATCCTGCCTCCTAATAATACGCCTAACAAACCGCCTACAATAATGGCTGCGCCGTTAACAATAGTCCCTTTTAATACAAAACCCATCCTGCTTGTTCCTTTCCCGAGATAAAGCTTGTTTATCCTGTCATCATTATCGACTCTTATACAGTTTACACCATCACAACGATAAAAGTAAGTATAAATCTACAAAAAATGTTTCACGTGAAACAATGACGGATTAATCGACAATGTTTCACGTGAAACACAAAAGTGTTAAACGGCCGCAAATTACTTAAAGTAAAGCTTCACAAATCCTCTCTAATTCTTCCAGGTTGTAAAAATGGACTTCGATTTTACCCCGACCCTTGTTTGACATGCGGACACTGACGGCTGTACCGCATTTATCCCGCAGCCTTTCTTCCAAAGCAATGATATAGTCGTCGCGGAAAGCTTTTTTCTTTGGACTGCGGACTGCCTTTTTCTGTACCTGGCCGGCCAGCCGTTCCGTTTCCCGTACAGACAGACCCAAAGCAATGACTTTGCGGGCAGCTTCAGGCTGTTTTTCCAGCGGTAAGGCTAAAATGGCCCGGGCATGTCCCTCCGTCAGGTTGCCGTTGACTATTTCCTGCCTTACTTCATGATGCAGAGCTACTAAACGCATGGTATTGGCAACAGCGGAGCGGCTTTTACCCACTCTTTCCGCTAACTGCTCCTGCGTATAGCTAAATTCTTCCATTAATCTCTGGTAGGCTTCCGCTTCTTCCAGAGGATTAAGATCTTCTCGCTGCAGGTTCTCAATTAACGCTATCTCCATCATTTCCCGGTCTGAGAGCGTTTTAATTACCACCGGTACTTGTTTCAGTCCGGCATTTTTTGCCGCTCTGAGCCGGCGTTCACCGGCTACCAGCTCGTAAGCCGCTCCCTTTGGCCTGACAATGATGGGCTGTAGGATCCCGTGCTGCTCGATGGAACGCGTTAATTCTAACAATTTTTCTTCATCAAAAGTTTTGCGCGGCTGGTGGGGATTTATTTCAATCTGGGTAATTTCCATTTCTATGGCCTCAGTCAGGGGTGTTTCATCAATCTCAGGGATTAATGCCTGTAAGCCTTTACCCAGCCTTTTTCTGCTCATTGGCGATCACTTCCTTTGCCAATTGTACGTACATCTCGGCTCCCTTGGAGCGTTCGTCATAGGCTATGATGGGCAGCCCATGGCTGGGTGCCTCACTTAGACGAACATTACGTGGTATAATCGCATTAAATACCTGGCTGCCAAAGAATTTTTTGACTTCTTCAGCAACCTGAATTGATAAGTTAGTACGGGCATCAAACATTGTCAATAAAATACCTTCATATTCCAGCTCACTATTTAAATGTTTCTTGACCATTTTCACCGTGTTTGTCAGCTGACTTAACCCCTCTAAAGCGTAATATTCGCACTGTATAGGCACAAGAACAGAATCTGCTGCTGAGAGGGCATTAATAGTAAGTAAACCGAGAGAAGGAGGGCAGTCGATAATAATATAATCATATTGACTTTTTATTTCTGCCAACACATTACGCAGCCTTACTTCGCGAGACATGGTCGGTACCAGCTCGATTTCTGCTCCGGCCAGTTGAATGGTGGCGGGAACCACATCTAAATTAGGCAGAACAGCTTTTTGAATAATATTTTGCAGCGGCAGTTCGTTAATCAGAGCATCATAAATACAAAATTTAATTTCCCTTTTTTCCAGACCAATACCACTGGTAGCATTGCCCTGTGGATCTATATCTAAAAGTAAGACTTTTTTCCCTTCTGCTGCCAGACAAGCACTTAAATTAACTGAAGTGGTAGTTTTGCCAACGCCGCCTTTTTGGTTGGCTACGGCTATGATTCGAGTCATATTATCACCTCGCTCTCTGCAGTACTTACTATATTTCGCGTCAGCGATTATCTTTTCCTGCACGAAAGCGTCTTTAGTTTACTTAATGCTGATGCTTGTCGTTAATTGTTGGCGGCTTCAGGGGCAATTACCTGGGAAATAGCTCTTTTTGTCTCTTTTTTTTGCTGCTCCGACTGCGGGACGGCCTTTTTATTTTTCGGCACGCAAATAGTGATTTCCAGGTAATCTCCACAATCCTTCTCTTTGAGACGAGGACCTAACCCGCCCGATTCCAGCAAAGAAACTGCTTGACGAATAGTGTTGAGAAAAATACGAACATCACGAATTATAACCTTTTTACGCTCCTTAGGAGGAGGTGACAGCTTTTTTAAATAGGCAGCGACACGATTTTCTGTTTGCTTTACTGTATAACCCAGATTACATACTTCCTGCAGAATTTTAATTTGGGCCTCTTCGTCAGGCAGCTTCAGTAAAGCTCGGGCATGTCTCTCTGTCAAATCATGGGCCAGCAGCTTTTCCTTCACACTGTCCGGCAGTTTTAATAAACGCAGTTTATTAGCAATTGTCGATTGGCTTTTGCCCAGCCTTTGAGCTAAAACTTCCTGTGTCAGTTTAAATTCTTTTAATAGTCTTTCGTAGCCCGCCGCTTCTTCCAGGAAGGACAGATTTTCCCTTTGTAAGTTTTCAATTAGCGCCATGGTAGCCATGGCACTTTCGGAAACATCTTTTACCACCGCAGGTATTTGTGTCCACCCCAGCTGCTGGCACGCCCGCAAACGTCTCTCTCCTGCCACCAGTTCATATCCGCTGGCAATGCTGCGCACAATGACAGGCTGCAAAAGACCGTAGGTCTTTATTGACTGCATCAGTTCAGCAATTTTTTCCGGCTCGAAAACCTGACGCGGTTGAAAGGGATTGGGTCGAATTTTATTTATAGGAATTTGCTGCAGCTCATTCTGTTCATACTCGATTTCCTCAATATTCATCAGTTTTCTCCAATCTTCGCTCATCAATCTCCCTCCGTCACTTTATTTTAATCACAATAATTATTCGACAGATTAAAGGAATATCCTGCCAATTTATTCTTGCTTTAATAATAATCTTTGCAATTTTTGCAAATTTAAAGAGGGGGCGAAAAAAGACTTCCTCAAATTCAGGAAGTCTTTAAAGCGGTCTTTTTGCCGGCACACCGGCTCTTCTGGGGTATTTTTCCGGCGTGACATGTTCTTTTTTAATGACGATTAAACTTCTTTTGCCAAACTGCTGTGGTAAATCATAGTGCCAAAGTTTGTGGAGGGAGCCGCCTAACTCCTGCAGCGCATTTTCTGCCTCCTGCAGTTCTGTTGCTCCTTCCGGTCCTTTATAGGCGATAAAATAACCACCCAAGGCAACAAAGGGTAAAGCCAATTCCAGCAGCACCGGCATTTTAGCCACGGCACGGGAGACTACCAGGGGATATTTTTCCCGCAGTTTGCTTTCCTGACCCAAGTCTTCTGCACGTCCATGCAGAAAACTGACCTGCTCTAAGGATAGGTGGGCACTAAGCTGCTGCAGGAAGTTGACTCTTTTTTGCAAAGCATCCAGCAACGTTAACGCTAAGGTTGGACGGGCCAGTTTGAGAGGAATGCCGGGCAGCCCGGCACCACTGCCCAGATCTAAAAGGGGTCCGCTCACATCCGGAAAAATTACCAACAGCATCAGGGAGTCTAAAAAATGCTTTATCATCACTTCCTCTGCCGCCGTTATCCTTGTTAAGTTAAACTTTTTGTTTTCTTCCAGCAGAAAGTGATGATAACGGGCAAAGAGAGCAGGGGCCGCCGGCGGTAAACTGAGGCCAAACTGCTGCGCCAAAGTACTTAACTGCTTAAACATGGGGCTGCCCTCCACGTTTTTTATTCTGCTCCAGGTAAACCAGCAGGACGGCAATATCAGCCGGAGAAACGCCGGAAATACGGCCGGCCTGGCCCAGGGAACGGGGCTTAATTTTCATCAGTTTTTCCGCTGCCTCACGGGAAAGGCCGGAGAGCTGAAAATAATCCAGATTTTCCGGCAGCACCTTGTCTTCCAGGCGTTTAAACCTTTCTATCTGCTGTTCTTGTTTCGTAATATAACCTTCATATTTTACCTGAATTTCCACCTGCTGCGCCACTTCCGCGTCCAGGGAAGGCGGGTCAGGCAGCAGCTGCAGTAAGCTTTGATAGCTGATTTCCGGCCTTTTTAATAATTGAGCGGCAGTTACTGCCGCCTTGAGCGGCCGGCTGCCCCATTCCCGGAGCAGTTGGTTAGTACGATCACTGGCAGCTATCATTGTATTTTGCAGGCGTTCTTTTGCGGCCGCTACCTGCGAGCTTTTGGCCGTAAAAGAGCGATAACGCTCGCTGCTGATTAAACCAACCTCGTAACCCAGGGGTGTTAGTCTGGCATCTGCGTTATCCTGGCGCAGCAGCAGCCGGTATTCGGCACGTGAAGTCATCATGCGGTAAGGTTCCTGCGTGCCCTTGGTCACCAAATCGTCAATCAAAACACCGATATAAGCTTGAGAGCGGTCAAGTATCAGCGGTTCCCGCCCCTGTACGGCCAAAGCGGCATTGATACCGGCAATTAAACCCTGGGCCGCAGCTTCCTCATAACCGGAAGAACCGTTAATCTGTCCTGCACTGTATAACCCGGTTATGGTTTTTGTTTCCAGGGTGCTTTTTAACTGCAGCGGATCCAGGCAGTCATACTCAATGGCGTAGCCGGTACGTAAGACTTTTACGTTTTCTAACCCGGGAATCGTACGCAGTACGGCCTCTTGTACATCTTCCGGCAGCCCGGTAGATAAACCCTGTACATAAAATTCAGCCGTATCATAGCCTTCCGGCTCTAAAAAAACCTGATGCTGGGGGCGATCGCTAAAGCGCATCACTTTATCTTCGATGGAGGGACAATAGCGTGGCCCGACACTTTGCAGTTCAGGAGCAGAAATGGGGGAGCGATGCAGGTTATTGTATATAATCTCATGTGTTTGTTCAGTCGTATGGGTCAGCCAGCAGGGAAGCTGCTGTCTGCTGACAGCTTTTCCGCTGAAGGAGAAAGTATAGTTTTGCTCATCGCCAGGCTGCATGATTGTTTTGCTAAAATCGATGGTGTCGCGGTGTACACGGGGCGGGGTGCTGGTTTGAAAGCGTCGCAGCTCAAGACCGATCTGCTTTAAATAAGCAGATAATTTGGTGCTGGCCAATTGACCGTTAGGCCCCCCCTGATATTGATAATCACCAATCATAATGCGGCCGCGCAGGTAAGTGCCGGTAGTGAGCACTACCGCCTGGGCACGATAAAGGGCTCCCGTACCGGTCACAACCCCCTGAATTCTGCCTCCCCGCACCTGGAATCTTTCCACCATGGCCTCTTTTAAATCTAAATTGGGTGTATTTTGCAGCGTCTGACGCATCAGCCACATATACATTTTTTTATCTGCCTGCGCCCTTAAAGCATGGACAGCAGGCCCCTTACCCGTATTTAACATGCGAATCTGCAGGCGCGTCTGATCAATATTCTTGGCCATCTGGCCCCCTAAGGCATCAATTTCACGTACCAAATGTCCTTTGGCCGGGCCGCCGATGGCCGGATTGCAGGGCATTAAGGCAATGGCATCCAAATTAATGGTCAATAATAAGGTCTTACAGCCTAAACGGGCAGCAGCTAAAGCTGCTTCGCAGCCGGCGTGGCCGGCGCCAATGACAATGACATCATATTCTCCGCCTAGATAGGTCACCACATTACACCCCGACTTTCTATTTACCAATACAAAAATTGCTAAAGATTTCATCTAATAATTCCGGACCGACACTCTCACCGGTAATTTCCCCCAAAGCCTCTAAGGCAGTATGCAGATCGATGGCCAACAAGTCTACAGCATAACCGGCTGCCAGTGCGCTCT